>JAKSQU010000026.1 GCA_024403965.1 Ruminococcus sp. | reverse complement strand
AGAAAAGTGTGTTAAAATAACTGTATTAAATGTCATATTTTTAAAGCTGTGAAGAGAAAGGCTAACCCGTTATTGTCGGATACAGAGAGCAGTCGTTCGGTGCAAGACTGTGATGACAGGGCAATGCACACCGTCTCGGAGTACGTCTAATAAACGTCGGGAACTCCCGTTACAGAGTGTCTAATGAGTTACGGATTTTTCCGTATAAATCAGGGTGGAACCACGATTAATCGTCCCTTTGACCGTTTCTGCGGTTAAAGGGATTTTTTGTTTTTCAGAGGTGATATGAATGAGCAATATCAGATACAATGAACAGGAAGAGGCTTTTGAACTTCCCTATAAGCTTTGGGATAATGCTGTTACAGTCCGTTTCTATGTCGACAGTGAAGAAGATATTATGAATAATCTCAGTGCTGTTGCACAGAAACTCGCCGCAGTTGACGGCGGTAAAATTAAGGCTGCCGAACTTCTTATTGATGAAGGCTGGTATGAGGGCGGAAATCCTGAGGCGCTTGCTAAATTAATGAAAATTCAGAATGTTTATGTCGATATTGATGACGAAGATATCGTTGTGTGCTTTGAAACAGGCACCGATGACGGCTACATGAAATCATACGTTCATGTTGAACTTTTCGGAGATTTGTTCGAGATAACAGGCTGGACGGAATAAATAACATTATATATTATAAAAGGAGTAAATCACAATGATTAAATTAACATTAAAAGACGGCAGTGTAAGAGAAATCGAAGCTGCACAGTCTGCTGCTGAAATTATCAAGGGTATCGGCATGGGACTTTACAAGGCTGCATGCTGCGTAAAGATTAACGGCGAAGTTAAGGATATCCGCACAGTTATCGATGCTGACTGCGAATTCGAGGTCTGCACATTCGATACAATCGAGGGTAAAAAGACTTTCTGGCATACTGCATCACACATTCTTGCACAGGCTGTAAAGAGACTTTATCCACAGGCTAAGCTTGCTATCGGTCCTGCTATCGACAATGGTTTCTACTATGACTTTGACCTTGAAAAGCCTTTCACTCCTGACGAGCTTGAAAAAATTGAGGCTGAAATGAAGAAAATTGTCAAGGAAGGCATTGCACTTGAACAGTTTGAGCTTTCACCTGCTGACGCTATCGCAAAATTAAAGGAAATGGACGAGCCTTACAAGGTTGAACTCTGCGAAGAACACGCTGACAAGGGCGAACCTATTTCATTCTATAAGCAGGGCGAATTCGTTGATCTCTGCGCTGGTCCTCACCTTATGAATACTGCTCCTGTAAAGGCTTTCAAGCTTATCTCATGCACAGGTGCTTACTGGAGAGGCTCTGAAAAGAACAAGATGCTTTCAAGAGTTTACGCTACAGCTTATCCTAAGGCTGCTGACCTTGAGGCTGACCTTAAACAGCGTGAAGAAGCTAAAATGCGTGACCACAATAAGCTCGGACGTGAACTTGAATACTTCACAACTGTTGATGTTGTAGGTCAGGGACTTCCTGTTCTTCTTCCAAAGGGTGCAAGAGTTATCCAGACACTTCAGAGATGGGTTGAAGACGTTGAGCAGAAGCACGGCTATCTCCTTACAAAGACACCACTTCTCGCTAAGAGAGAGCTTTATAAAATTTCTGGTCACTGGGATCACTATCTTGACGGTATGTTCGTTCTCGGCGATCCTTATGATGAAACAAAGGAATGCTTTGCACTCCGTCCTATGACATGTCCTTTCCAGTATCAGGTATTCCTTAACAGACAGCGTTCATACCGTGATCTTCCGATGAGATTAGGCGAAACATCAACACTTTTCCGTAAGGAAGATTCAGGTGAAATGCACGGTCTTATCAGAGTTCGTCAGTTCACAATTTCAGAAGGACATCTTATGCTCCGTCCTGAACAGCTTGAAGAAGAATTCAAAGACTGTCTTGAGCTTGCTAAGTATATGCTCGATACAGTAGGTCTTCTCGAAGACTGTACATTCAGATTCTCACAGTGGGATCCTGCAAACCCGAAGAATAAGTATGAAGGTACTGCTGAACAGTGGGAAGAAGCACAGGCTATCATGGCTAAGATTCTCGACCATCTCGGAGTTGAATACACAGTAGGTATCGACGAAGCTGCATTCTATGGTCCTAAGCTCGATATTCAGTATAAGAACGTTTACGGCAAGGAAGATACTATCGTTACAATTCAGATTGATATGCTCCTTGCAAAGAGATTCGGTATGGAATATATCGACGAAGACGGAACAAAGAAGAATCCTTACATCATTCACAGAACATCTCTCGGATGCTACGAAAGAACTCTTGCTTATCTTATTGAAAAGTTTGCAGGTGCTATGCCACTCTGGCTCGCTCCTGAACAGGTAAGAATTGTTCCTGTAGCTGACCGTCATATCGAATACTGCGATAAGCTCCTTGCTAAGCTCGAAGCCGCAGGCATTCGTGCTACTATCGACGAAAGAGCAGAAAAGGTTGGTAAAAAGGTTCGTGACGCAAGACTTGAAAAGTTACCTGTATGGGTTACTGTCGGCGATAAGGAAGTCGAAGGCGAAACTGTTTCAGTTACTTCAAGACGTGAAGGCGATCTCGGCTCTATGTCTCAGAACGACCTTCTCTGCAAACTCATTGACGATATTTCTAACAGAGTAAGATAAGTTTTTAGTGGGGAAAACCTTTCTGAAGAAAGGTTCTTCCCCACACCCCTTTCCAAAGACTTTCTGCGCTAAAATTTTCAAAGGCTATACCGCCCAAAGCAGATGAAAAGCTTAAAATTTACTTGGGAGGCGGTATAGCCTTTGAAAATTTTTAATACAAAAAGTTTTAGGTAGGGGGCTTGGGGGAGCACCCTTTTTCAAAAGGGTGTCCCCCAATAAAGCTTATCCTAATCTGTAAAAAATATGTAAAGGAGCATGCGGATATGAGTCTGAATGATACACCGTCATCTGAAAGGGTGCATATAGGATTTTTTGGAAAAAGAAATGCAGGAAAGTCAAGTCTTGTTAATGCTGTTACAGGACAGGAGCTTTCGGTTGTTTCCGATGTCAAGGGTACAACTACTGACCCTGTTACAAAGGCTATGGAGTTATTACCGCTCGGACCTGTTGTTATTATTGATACACCGGGTTTTGATGATGAAGGTATGCTCGGTGAAATGCGTGTAAAGAAAACAAAGCAGATTCTCAACAGAACTGATATTGCCGTTCTTATTGCTGACGGTACAACAGGTCTTTCCGATACCGACAGACAGCTTATCTCAATTTTCGGTGAAAAGAATATTCCGTACATCACCGCATACAGCAAATCGGATATTGCACCGAAAACGGAACTTGCTGAAAATGAAATTTCTGTAAGTGCAGTAAACGGTGACAACATTTATGAATTAAAGGAAATGCTTGCACGTCTTACAAAGCGTGACGGAGAAGAAAAGCGTCTTGTGGGTGATTTGCTTGAGCCGAATGACGTTGTTGTGCTTGTTACACCGATTGACGATGCCGCACCTAAGGGCAGAATGATTCTTCCACAGGTGCAGATGATTAGAGATATTCTTGACGCTGACGCTGTAAACGTCGTTACAAAGGAAACTCAGCTTGCTGAAACTCTTGAAAAAATCGGCACAAAACCGAAAATGGTTATCACAGACAGCCAGGCATTTGCTATGGTAAGCAAAATTGTTCCCGATGATATTCCGCTTACATCATTTTCAATTCTCATGGCACGATACAAGGGATTTCTTGAAACTGCTGTAAAGGGTGCGGCGGCTGTAAAATCACTTTGTGACGGAGATACAGTTCTTATTTCCGAAGGCTGTACACATCACCGTCAGTGCGGTGATATAGGCAGTGTTAAGTTACCGAAACTGCTTGAAAAAACAACGGGCAAAAAGCTGAATATAGAGCTTTCATCGGGACACGGATTTCCTGATGACCTTTCACCTTATAAGCTGATTATACACTGCGGCGGCTGTATGCTGAATGAACGTGAAGTGGTTTACAGACGAAAAAATGCCGAAGACCAGAATATTCCTTTCACAAATTACGGCATAGCACTTGCAATGATGAACGGTATACTCAAACGCAGTTTAGGAGTATTTCCTGATTTAGCGGAGACAATTGAATGAAAAAGCGTGTTGTATATGCAGTTATATTCATACTGCTTTTTATTGTTGAAACGCTTATAGCACTTTTCATACATGATGATTTTATTCGCCCGTATGTGGGAGATATAATAGTTGTGTGGGTAGTTTACTGTTTCGTTCAGTTAATTCTCGGCGGTAAGAATTCATATGCCGTTGCATTCGGAACAATGATTTTTGCATTTGGTGTTGAATTTTTGCAGAAAATGAAAATTGTTGATGTACTCGGAATTGAAAATACTGTACTTCGCACAATAATCGGCACAAGCTATGCGACAGGTGATTTGATATGCTATGCTGTGGGAACGATTATTTGTTTTGCGGGGATTTTGATGTACCGAAAAATAAAGAAGAAACAATAAAACAATTGCAGGGGCGGTGGGTAGCCGCCCCTGCAAATATAAAAATTCCCCCATTGCCCGCAACAAATAAACAAAACAACTCCCGAAAACATAAAATATATCAGCTGAATAATTATCATTAAAAATGATAATACTACAGTTATCAGCTGAGAATTATGTTTTGGGAGTTTTATATTATGTCTGTTAAAAGAGGAGAAATATACTATGCCGACCTTAGTCCCGTTGTAGGTTCGGAACAGGGCGGTATCAGACCTGTACTTATCGTTCAGAATGATGTTGGAAACAGGCACAGCCCTACTGTTATTGCGGCGGCTATCACAAGTCAGCGTGACAAAACTCATCTGCCGACACATATTGAAGTCCGTGCAGACAAATGCGGTCTTGCAAAGGACAGCATTGTTCTGCTTGAACAGATAAGAACACTCGACAAGCGCCGTCTTAAAGACAAAATGGGTGAGCTTGACCTTAATTCAATGGATAAGGTGAATACTGCACTGTCAATCAGTTTCGGCTTGTAGTCATTTCAGTATTCTATGCCTTTTCGTGCGGAAATGCCCTGTGTATAGGGGTGCTTTACAGCGTGAATTTCGCTTATGTAGTCTGCGGCTGATGTGAATTTTTCGTGCGGCTGTCTGCCTGTAAGCACCATTTCTGTATTTTCACTGCGTTCAAGCACAAGACGTTCAGCCTTTTCCCTGTCAAGCAGACCGCATTTATACGCCGCACAGAATTCGTCAAGAATGATTAAGTCTGCATTGCTTTTTTCGGCTGTTTCAAGCATTTTATTGTGACATTCGGTGATTTCAGCCTTATCCTTTTCAGTCATGCTGAATGTGAAACCATAATTTCTGTCACAGCGTATTACTTTAATATTCGGAATGAGTTTAAGAGTTTCAAGTTCTGATGTGTGAGTACCTTTCAGAAACTGAATTATCAGCACGTTCATTCCGTTTCCTGCCGCCCTTAGTCCGAGACCGAGTGCGGCTGTTGTTTTGCCTTTTCCGTCACCGCAGTATATGTGCAGTAAGCCTTTTTTATTCATTGCAGTACGTCTCCTTGTTGTTTTTCATAGTATAGCATTTATCTGAGAAATAGTCAAATATAAAAAAATGCTTTATTGTGGATTGTTCACGGAAATCAATTATTAAATTCAATTCAGACAGATGATGATATTCTGTAGGGGCGCCGTTTCGGCGCCCGCCGGGTTACAATGTGACTTTCGGGCGCACAAATGGGTGCGCCCCTACAGTGTTATATACGATTTCATTTTGTTTAGTTGAAAAAAATCCATTTATGTGATATAATAAATTATCAAATAAGTCGGGGGGAATACAAATGAAATTTATTTCATGGAACGTAAACGGATTCCGAGCTTGTCTTACAAAGGGATTCGATGAATTTTTCGCAGAACAGAATGCTGATATCTTCTGCATACAGGAAACTAAAATGCAGCCCGAACAGGCTGATTTTTCACCTGAGGGTTACCATAAATATTTCCACAGTGCAGTTAAAAAAGGCTATTCGGGTACTGCTGTGTATACAAAAAAAGAACCATTAAGCGTTGTTTTCGGCATTAATGGTGAACATACTGACGAAGGACGTGTTATTACCTGTGAGTATGACGATTTTTACTTTGTATGCTGTTATGTTCCGAATGCACAGACAGAACTTAAAAGACTTGATTACCGCATGGAATTTGAAGACGCAATGCGTGGCTATTTAAGTGAACTTGACAGCAGAAAGCCTGTTGTATACTGCGGTGATTTAAACGTTGCACATAATGAAATTGACCTTAAAAATCCTAAAACAAATGTAGGAAATCCGGGATTTTCAAATGAAGAACGTGCAAAATTCACAGAACTGCTTGGTGCAGGTTTCTGCGATACATACCGTACATTATATCCCGAAAAGGTCGAATATTCATGGTGGTCATACCGCTTTAAAGCAAGAGAAAAGAACACGGGATGGAGAATTGACTATTTTGTAGTATCCGAAAGATTTATGGAAAGGGTGGAGAATTCATCAATTCTTACCGATATTATGGGCAGTGACCATTGTCCCGTCTGTCTTGAAATTAAAGGATAAACATAAGGTATTCTTCCAAATTTGCTGTATATAATTGTTATGTGTAGGGGCGCACCCGTGTGTGCGCCCGTTTTGCTGTAATATATTTTTCGGGCGGACACATGGGTCCGCCCCTACTAACATTCACATAAAACAAAACGGAGAGAATTTCTAAGCAATTCTCTCCGTTTTGAGTTTAATCGTTAACCTGTTTAATTATCATCGCTTTTGTCTTCAATCTGTACGAATGAACCATCTTTATTTGTAACACCGTGTGTGGTTTTGCACTGAACACCGACAGTAATTACGCAATGAATATCAAATGCACCGCTTATGATGTGAGCAAAAACAGTTTTATCTGAATCCGGAAGATTAGCTGAAAGAAAACAACCGAGTGAAATTAAGCCCTTTTCCTTGTCAGCTTCAACGCCGTCAATGTACATAGTAGCGTGTGCGTCGTTAATAACCTTGATTTCGTGACCTTCAACATTTGCAATCCATGTTTCCCTGCCTGTTAATTTTGCCTTAGTTTCCTTTGAAATAATACCCATTTAAATAACCGCCTTTATTATTAATTTATCAGCAATAATTATTGCTGAAATAATTATAACATATAACAGATGAGAAATCAAGAAAAAACGGAATAACAGCAATTTTTGAGCATAAAATAAAAACGCTTTCGGTGTGAGATACCGAAAGCGAATTTTTAACTATTTTAAAGGATTAGTCAGCAGCGTTGAGCTTCTTAGCGAGCTGTGACTTCTTTCTTGCTGCAGCGTTCTTGTGCATAAGACCGTGAGCGCAAGCCTGATCAACCTTCTTGATAGCAACCTTGATTGCTTCTTCCTTGTTAGCTGCGTTTTCAGCAACAGCGAGATCAGCCTTCTTGATAACTGTCTTGAGATTTGACTTTCTTGACTTGTTAGCAGCTGCCTTAGTTGCGTTAACCTTAACTCTCTTCTTTGCAGATTTAATATTTGGCATCTGTGTGCACCTCCTTGACGATATAAGCGAATATTTCGCTTTAAAATTGGGATAATAGGAACAGTGTTAGTCTGCTCCCCGACAGATGCAACGCACACCTGCCTACTGAGACTACATTATTATAGCATTATTTAAAGCGTTTTTCAATAGGCAAAAACAAAATAATCTCATAACTTTTTATTTTTATTTTCAGCAGATTGCACAACGGAGGATGAATTTATGCTCAGAACAGACCTTGCTTTAGAAAGTATTCCGCAGAATAAATTTCCAGATTCGGTTCATATTGAAAGACGCGGCAGAGCATTTTCGGTTACGGAAATCATAATTGATGATGACAGCATGCTTGAAAGCACAGGAAGGGGAAAGGGGCGGTATATTACTCTTGAATGTGAAAATCTCAGCAGATTTTCAGAAAACTATCGTGAAATGTCACTTGAACTTGCAGACGAAATCGGCAGACTTGTGCCCGATGGTGAAATACTTGCTGTCGGTCTCGGAAACAGCGATATTACGCCCGATGCGATAGGTCCGCAGACAGTTTCGATGATACTTGCCACACGTCATTTAAGAGATGAACTGAGCGATGGTGATGATGAACAGTTTCTGCGTTCACTGCGCCCTGTTTCAGCATTTGCCTGTGGTGTTCTCGGTCAGACGGGAATTGAAACTGCCGAACTTGCAAAAGCTGTTGCGGCGCAGATAAATCCGTCGGCGGTAATTGTGATTGATGCACTTGCGTGTTCGGATATAAGCCGTCTCGGAAATACCATTCAGCTTTCAGACAGCGGTATTTCTCCGGGGAGCGGTGTATGCAACGCAAGACGTGAACTGTCTGAAAAAAATCTCGGTGTGCCTGTTATTGCTGTGGGAGTGCCTACTGTTGTGGATATGCATACAATTGTGCGCAGTCTTACGGGAAATGAAACCGACAGCAGTATGCCGAATATGATGGTTGCGCCGAAAGATATCGACCGTCTTGTTGAACGTGCGTCACAGATGCTTGCATTCGGCATAAATCTTGCACTTCATCCGTCGCTTTCCTTTGATGATGTCAGGGGATTATTCTGAATATTATTTACAAAGCAGTGAATAAAACAATAAAAAATGAATATTTATACAAAAGCTATTGACAATATTTTTTATGGGTGTATAATATATTCAGACAGTTAAATTGCTGTCAAATAAGTAAAATCACGCTGTGCTTTACAGCGTTTATATTCAGGAGGTAATTACCATGGCTAACACAAAGGATATCAAAAAGGTTGTTCTCGCTTACTCAGGCGGTCTTGACACATCTATCATTATTCCGTGGCTCAAGGAAAACTACAACAACTGCGAAGTTATCGCTGTTTCAGGTGACGTTGGACAGGCTTCAGAGCTTGACGGTCTCGAAGAAAAGGCTCTCAAGACAGGCGCTTCAAAGCTCTATATCGAAGATTTAAAGGAAGAATTCATTCAGGATTACGTTTATCCTACAGTTCAGGCAGGCGCAATCTATGAAAACAGATACATGCTCGGTACATCATTCGCTCGTCCTATCATCGCTAAGAGAATTGC
Organism: Ruminococcus sp.; assembly: GCA_024403965.1. Classification (GTDB taxonomy): domain Bacteria; phylum Bacillota; class Clostridia; order Oscillospirales; family Ruminococcaceae; genus Ruminococcus. The sequence goes on along the minus strand of JAKSQU010000026.1, from coordinate 10,131 downwards.
TGAAATCGCAATCAAGGAAGGCGCTGACGCTATCTGCCACGGCTGTACAGGTAAGGGTAATGACCAGGTTCGTTTTGAACTCGCTATCAAGGCTTTCGCTCCTGACATGCACATCATTGCTCCTTGGAGAGAATGGGATATCAAGTCAAGAGACGAAGAAATCGACTACGCTGAGGCTCACAACATTCCTCTTAAGATAAACAGAGAAACTAACTACTCAAAGGATAAGAACATCTGGCACCTTTCACACGAAGGTCTTGATCTCGAAGATCCTGCAAATGAGCCACAGTACGAAAAGGAAGGCTTCCTTGAACTCGGCGTTTCACCAATCATGGCTCCTGACAAGCCTACATACATCACAATTCACTTTGAAAAGGGTATTCCTACAATGCTCGACGGCAAGGAGCTCAACGGTGTTGAAATGGTTTCTGCACTCAATAAGCTCGGCGGTGAAAATGGTATCGGTCTTGCTGACCTCGTTGAAAACCGTCTCGTTGGTATGAAGTCAAGAGGCGTTTATGAGACTCCCGGCGGTGCTATCCTCTACCATGCACATGAAGTTCTCGAAACAATCTGTCTCGACAAGGAAACAGCAAGAGTTAAGCAGCATCTCGGAATCAAGTTTGCTGATATCGTATACAACGGTCAGTGGTACACACCTCTCCGTGAGGCTGTAAGCGCATTCGTTACAGAAACACAGAAGACTGTAACAGGTGACGTTAAGCTCAAGCTCTACAAGGGCAACATCATCAATGCAGGCGTTACTTCACCATACACACTTTATGATGAAGAAGTTGCTACATTTGATGCAGATGATGTTTACGATCAGAAGGATGCAGCAGGCTTCATCAATCTCTTCGGTCTTCCAATCAAGGTTAAGGCTCAGCTCGATAAGAAGAGAAACAACAAGTAATTCAATAAGAGTTACTCTGTAAATACAAGCAATAACAGGCAGAGGAGAGTTTCTTCTGCCTGTTGTAATTTAACTTAAGGCAACACCGCATAAAGATTGTGCAAAAGATACGCAGTCAGATTTTTCGTCAGAGTGCATAAAAATGACGTAGGAATACTGTCGTATTGCAAGGAGTTTTTGTGTGCTATGACGGAAAATATGCAGGTAGATTTTGTACAAAGCCGTAAGGCGTGCTTTGTGCGGTGTTGCCTTAATATTTTATTCGGAAAACGGATTTTATCATAAAGGAGTAAAACACTATGGCAGATATGATGTGGGCAGGAAGATTTTCAAAGCAGGTTGATGAAACAGTTAATGCTTTCAATTCTTCAATAGCCTTTGACGGAAGAATGTACCGTCACGATATACAGGGCAGTATCGCCCACGCTACTATGCTTGGGGACTGCGGAATAATCACTAAGGAAGACAGCCTTGAAATCATAGGCGGTTTAAAGGAAATTCTTGCTGATATCGACAGCGGTAAGCTTGAGCTTGACCCGACAGCAGAGGATATCCATATGTTTATTGAGGCAGAACTCACAAAGCGTCTTGGTGACGTAGGAAAAAGACTTCATACTTCACGTTCAAGAAACGACCAGGTTGCAGTTGACCTTCGTCTTTATCTCCGTGATGAAATCGCTGAAATTTACGCTATGGTGAAAAAGCTTGCAGTTACTCTCGTGACTATGGCTAAGGAACATACTGAAACAATTATGCCGGGCTATACTCATCTTCAGAGAGCACAGCCTGTCACCCTTGCACATCATCTTATGGCTTATGTGTGGATGCTGCTGCGTGATATGGAAAGATTACAGGATGTTTCAAAGAGAATGAACTACTGTCCGCTCGGAAGCGGTGCTCTTGCAGGTACTACCTATAAGACAAACCGTAAGCAGACAGCTGAACTTCTCGGATTTACAGCTCCTATGCCTAACAGCCTTGACGGTGTTTCAGACAGAGATTACTGTGTTGAACTCTGCTGTGCACTTTCACTTCTCATGACACACCTTTCACGTTTTTCAGAAGAAATTATCATGTGGTGTTCATGGGAATTCAAGTTTGTTGAACTTGATGATGCTTTTGCAACAGGCTCATCAATCATGCCGCAGAAGAAAAATCCTGATGTTACTGAGCTTATCAGAGGCAAGACAGGACGTGTAAACGGTGACCTTGTTACACTTCTCACTATGATGAAGGGCATTCCGCTTGCATACAACAAGGATATGCAGGAGGACAAGGAGGCTATTTTTGACGCTGTTGACAACGTAAAGCTTTGCGTAAAGACATTCATTCCTATGCTTGCTACAATGCGTGTTTTAAAGGAAAACATGAGAAATGCGGCGGCTAAGGGATTTATCAATGCTACTGACTGTGCTGATTACCTTGTTAAAAAGGGTATGCCTTTCAGAGATGCATATAAAATCACAGGTACTCTCGTTGCTGAGTGTATCGCAAAGGGTGTTGTACTTGAAACACTCCCTATCGAAGAATACAGAAAGATGACAGAGCTTTTCACAGAGGATGTTTACGAGGCTATCAGCCTTGACACCTGTGTAAAGGAAAGAAAATCAGAGGGCGGTCCTTCACCTGATGCGGTAAAGGAACAGATTGCGCTTGCTGAAAAATCTCTGGAGCTTTGCTGATATGAGCAGAAAAGACTTAACATTTACACTTGGTCTTACGATTTTCATGGGTGTTCTGTGGATGTTAGGCGAGCTTGTAATGGGACTTTGGGTGGCTGTTCTTCCGAAACATCATATAATATGGACAGTTATCATAGTTGTGATTACACTTGCTGTAAGCGTATGGCATTCAATGAAAGCTGATGAATCAGGTCTTGTTGATCCTAAAAAGGAAAAATATGAGCGTAAAACCGCAAAAAGAAAAAAGTAATCGGAGGGTGAAAAAATATGTCAGTTAAAATATATATTGATGGTCAGGAAGGTACCACAGGTTTAAAGATACTTGAGCGTTTTGAGGGTAGAAATGATATCGAACTTCTCCGCATAAGCGAAGATAAGCGTAAGGATCCGTCTGAGAGAGCAAGACTTATCAATATGTCAGACTACACATTCCTTTGTCTTCCTGATGCGGCATCAGTTGAGGCTGTTTCATTCGTTGATAATGACCATGTAAGAATTATTGATGCATCAACAGCACACAGAACAAATCCTGACTGGGCTTATGGTTTCCCTGAGCTTTCTGCGGCTCATCGTGAAAAGATAAGAACATCAAACAGAGTTGCAAATCCGGGCTGTTATGCAAGCGGATTTATCAGCCTTGTTTATCCGCTTGTTCAGGCAGGCGTTCTTCCTGAGGAATATCCGCTTACATGTCATGCTGTATCAGGCTACAGCGGTGGCGGAAAGAAGATGATTGCTGTACTTGAAGGTGAGGACAAGCCTTATGAATGCAATTCACCAAGACAGTATGCACTTGCACAGAAACACAAGCATCTTCCTGAAATGCAGAAGATATGCGGACTTAAATATGCTCCGATGTTCAATCCTATCGTTGATGATTACTACAGCGGAATGGTTGTAACAGTACCGCTTATTTCAAGAGCACTTTCAAAGAAATATACAGCTGAGAATATTCACGAAATTCTTTCAGCACACTATGAAGGACAGTATTTTGTAAAGGTAAAGGAATTCGGCGGAACAGAAACACTTCCTGATGGTTTCCTTGCAGCAAATACACTTGCAGGAACTAACAATATGCAGATTTTCGTATGCGGAAATGATGAGCAGATTCTTCTCTGTTCACGTCTTGACAATCTCGGCAAGGGCGCAAGCGGTGCGGCTGTACAGTGTCTTAATATTATGATGGGTGTTGACGAGACAACAGGATTAATATAAATATAAAATAAAAAAATGCGGCGAAGCCGCCACACACCAGAGTCCAGAGAGGTGTAGACCTCTCTGGTGGGAGGGTGTACGAGGGAGGGCAAAGCCCTCCCTAAAGAGTAGTAAAGCGAACGCAGTAACGCTTTACGGGCGGTACGAATTTAATAAATATCGTCATTTTTCTGACGAATAACATAAATAAAAAAAGGTGATAAATATGCCAAACGGATTTAATATAATTGAAGGCGGTGTTACCGCTCCTAAGGGATTTCAGGCTGCATCAGCAGCCGCAGGTATAAAGTATAAGAACCGTACAGATATGGCTCTTATCTACAGCGAAACTCCTTGCGTTTCAGCAGGTGTTTATACAACAAATGTTGTTAAGGCTGCGCCTGTTTTATGGGATAAGGCTGTTACTGACAGCGATGTCAAGGTTCATGCTGTTGTTGTTAATTCAGGTATTGCAAATGCCTGTACAGGTCAGCAGGGTATGGATATCTGCAAGGCTACAGGTCAGGCTGTTGCTGATATTATCGGCGGTGTTCCTGAAAATGTACTTGTAGGTTCAACAGGTGTTATCGGTATGCAGATTGATACAGCTAAAATTGTTGCAGGTACTAAGGAACTCATGTCTAAAAAGGCTTTCGGCATTGAGGCAGGTACTGAGGCATCAAAGGCTATTATGACTACTGATACAATCAACAAGGAAATTGCTGTTTCATTTGAACTCGGCGGAAAAACAGTTACTTTAGGTGCCATGAGCAAGGGTTCGGGTATGATTCATCCTAATATGTGCACTATGCTCGGCTATGTTACAACTGATATCTGTATCGAAAAGACTCTTTTACAGGAGGCTCTTTCAGATGTTGTTACTGATACATTCAACATGATTACTGTTGACGGCGATACATCTACAAATGATACACTTCTCGTTCTTGCAAACGGTCTTGCTGAAAATGCAGTTATCACAGAAAAGAACGCTGATTATCAGCTTTTCAGAGATGCACTCTATTTTGTATGTGAGTATCTTGCAAAGAAAATGGCTGGTGACGGCGAAGGCGCTACTGCTCTCTTTGAGGCTAAAATCATCAATGCAAAATCAAAGGAAGATGCTAAAATCATGGCTCGTTCAGTAGTAGGCTCAAATCTTTCAAAGGCTGCAATCTACGGACATGATGCTAATTTCGGACGTTTTCTCTGTGCTATGGGTTACTCGGGTGCACAGTTTGACCAGAATGATGTTCAGCTTTACTTTGAGAGCAAGGCTGGAAAGATGATGGTTTTTGACAAGGGTACACCTGTTCCTTTTGATGAGGATGAGGCTACAAAAATTCTTTCAGAAGAGGCTGTAACTATCCTTATTGACATGAATGAAGGTTCAGCAAGTGCAACCGCATGGGGCTGTGACCTTACATATGATTATGTTAAAATCAACGCAGACTACAGAAGCTGATGAAAAGGATGATACCGCCGAAAATTCGGAAAATACAGTAAAGAATATTTATAAGATACTGTTTTATGCGCTTTTGTATCCCGTGATACTTGCTACAATTGTATTTGCGGTATTATGGAAAGTGTGGGTGCTTGTAACAATTCCTTTATGGGCGGCGGTCTACTTTCTTTATAAATTATCTCGTAAATAAATATAGTAAACGACAAATCCTTTTGGCATTTACTATTTGCCGAATGATAAATTTTATATAACGGAGCTGATAAAAATGGAAAAGATTTCAAATAATGAAAAATCACAGGTTCTTATCGACGCACTTCCGTACATTCAGAAGTACAGCAATAAGATTCTCGTTATCAAATACGGCGGAAACGCTATGACAAACAAGGAATTAAAGGACGCTGTTATGACAGATATCGTTCTTCTTTCACTTGTTGGTGTTAAGGTTGTTCTTGTTCACGGCGGCGGTCCCGAAATCAATGATATGCTCAAAAAGCTCAATATCGAAAGCCGTTTCGTAAATGGTCTCCGCTATACAGACGACGCTACAGTTGATGTTGTAAAGATGGTTCTTGCAGGTAAGGTAAACAAGGAACTTGTTCAGCTGCTTGCACAGCACAAGGGTAGTGCTGTTGGTCTTTGCGGTATCGACGGCGAAATGCTTATGGCTGAGAAAAAGACTACTGATGACGGACAGGATTTAGGCTGGGTTGGCGAAATCAAAAAGGTTAACACAAAGCCTATCCTTGACGCTCTCAATAACGGAAATGTGCCTGTTATCGCTACTGTTGCAACAGACGAAAACGGCAATACATATAATATCAACGCTGATACTGCTGCTGCAAGAATTGCGGCTGAACTCGGCGCTGAAAATCTCATTCTCATGACAGATATTGCAGGTCTTCTTCGTGATAAGGATGACCCGTCAACTCTCATTCCTGAGGTAAATGTAAGTGATGTTCCTTTCCTTAAAAGACAGGGCATTATCTCAGGCGGTATGATTCCTAAGATTGACTGCTGTGTTGAGGCTGTAAGACGTGGTGTAAGCAAAACAGTGATAATCGACGGCAGAGTGCCGCATTCTATTCTCATCGAAATCCTTTCAAATGAAGGGATTGGGACACAGTTCACTTAATTAATTTAACAATGATACAAAAAATTTACCGGATTCAGCTGATAAGTAGTTGATTTTCTGTATGGTAAAGCGGTATAATAATATAGTGTTTATAGATAAACTATGTACATTCTGTTGATACTGTATTAAAGGAGGAAAATATAAATGAACACAATAGAAAAATTCAATAATCATGTAATGCAGTCTTACGGACGCTATCCTCTTGTAATGGAACAGGGTAAAGACAGACGATGTACAGATGAAAACGGTAAGACTTACATAGATTTCGGCAGCGGTATCGGCACAAATTCACTCGGCTACTGCAATGACAAGTGGGTTGAGGCTGTATGCAGTCAGGTTAAAAACTTACAGCATACTTCAAACTACTATTATACAGCAGTTCAGGCTGAATTCGCTGAAAAGCTCTGCGAAACAGCAGGCTATAAGTCCGTTTTCTTCGGAAACAGCGGTGCAGAGGCTAATGAATGTGCTATCAAAATTGCAAGAAAGTACAGCTTTGACAAGTACGGCAAGGGCAGACACACTATTATTACACTCGTTAATTCATTCCACGGCAGAACAATGGCTACACTTTCAGCTACAGGACAGGATGTTTTCCATAACTATTTCTTCCCGTTTGTTGAAGGCTTTAAATATGCAAATGCCAATAATATTGCTAAACTTGAAGAAATGCTTGATGATACAGTATGTGCTGTAATGATTGAGTATGTTCAGGGTGAAGGCGGTGTAAATGCTCTTGATAAGGATTACGTTGACGCTGTTTACAGACTTTGTGCTGAAAAGGATGTTCTCGTAATCGCTGATGAGGTTCAGACAGGTGTCGGACGTACAGGCAAATTCCTTGCAGGAGACAATTTCGGCAAAAAGGCTGATATCACAACTCTTGCAAAGGGTATTGCAGGCGGTGTGCCTATGGGTGCTTGTCTTACTAATGAAAAGTGCAGCGGTGTACTTGTTGCAGGTACTCACGGAAGTACATTCGGCGGAAATCCTATTGCCTGTGCAGGCGGTATTGCAGTTCTCGATACTGTAAACAGTGAAGGTTTCCTTGATGAAGTATGCAAAAAGGCTGAATTCATAAAATCAAAGCTTGCTGACTGTGAAGAAATTACAGGAATGAGCGGTCTTGGTCTTATGATAGGCATTACATTAAAAACTAAAAAAGCAGCTGATATAGTTAAGAAGGCTCTTGATAAAGGACTTCTTATTCTTACAGCAAAGGATAAAGTAAGACTTCTTCCGCCACTCACAATTACATATGATGAGCTTGAAGAAGGTCTGAAAATTCTGAAAGAGGTTATGGAGGAAAAATAATGGAATTTGTCATAATCGGTAAAGGCGGAAGTAAATATGCCGTTCAGGACAGTAATAACAAACAGGTTTATACAGTAAAGAAAAAGAGCTTTGGTCAGAAATTTGACCTTCTTGACAAGAGCCACTATAATCTTTACAGCATGACACAGGTCGAAAATGATAAAAGACCTGCATTTCAGGTAATCCATAACGATGCGGCATTTATGACAATTGAGTGCAAGTCTCTTTTCGTTGACCCTACACTTATAGCAATTACAAAGGGTCTCAGATATGAAATTGCAAGCAAGGACAGAAAGAATTTTGACATCATTTTAGATGGAAAGAAAATCGGTCACATAGCAGCAGGCACAAGCGGTACAGGCGAATCACGTTATGACTTTACAGCAGATAATAACAGCTATGAAGATTATCTTCTCTTATTTGCAGTTGCAATAGATAAAGCGTTCGGCGAATTTAACAGGCAGGCTCGCTGAAGAAAGGAAATATGATATGAAACATTTACTTAAATTACTCGATCTCAGCACAGAAGAGATCATTGATATACTTAATCTTGCTGATCAGCTTAAATATGAATTAAAGCACGGCATTCCGCATCCGCACTTAAAGGGCAAGACACTCGGAATGATTTTCCAGAAGGCATCAACAAGAACAAGAGTTTCATTTGAAACAGGTATGTATCAGCTCGGCGGATATCCGCTTTTTCTCTCATCAAATGATTTACAGATAGGCAGAGGAGAACCTGTACAGGATACAGCAAGAGTTCTTTCACGTTACCTTGACGGTATCATGATTCGTACATTTGAGCAGAGCGAAGTAGAAAATCTTGCAGAATTCGGCAATATTCCGATTATCAATGGCCTTACAGATTTCTGTCATCCATGTCAGGTGCTTGCAGACCTTATGACTATCAGAGAATTCAAGGGTTCATTCGATGGTTTGAAGATGTGCTTTATCGGTGACGGAAACAACATGGCGAATTCACTTATCGTAGGCGGACTTAAGGTTGGTATGTCAGTATCAATTGCTTGTCCTGATGATTATCAGCCGCCAAAGGAAATTCTTGAATTTGCAGCACAGTACGGCGATAAGTTCCAGATGACAAATTCACCAATGGAAGCTGCTAAGGGTGCAGACGTACTCTATACAGACGTTTGGGCATCAATGGGACAGGAAGGCGAAGCTGAAAAGAGAAAGAAGGCATTTGCAGGCTATCAGATTAATGATGAGCTCATGGCTGTAGCAAACAATGAGGCAATGGTACTTCACTGTCTCCCTGCACATCGTGAAGAAGAAATTACCAATAAGGTATTTGAAGAACACGCAAACGAGATTTTTGAAGAAGCAGAAAACAGACTTCACGCACAGAAGGCTGTAATGGTTAAGTTAATGGCATAAGATAAGAGGGGGCGGTAAAAACGTCCCCTTATTTATTAGAATAAAGGCAATACCGCATAATTAATGTGTGAGTATTGCGAAGTAAATTTTTTTGTCAGAGTGCATAAAAACGACGCAGGAATGCTGTCGTACCCCAAGGGCACTTCCTTTGGGCGCATTACAAGGAGTTTTTGTGTACTATGACGGAAAAAGTTCAAGCAAGACACACACATAGCCGTCAGGCGGTAATTATGCGGTATTGCCTAAAAACGGGCGGCGAAAAGCCGCCCATACAAATACAATAAAATATAAGGAGAAAAGAATGTTTGAAACAGCGTGTCAGATAGTATTCGGAATAGCAGCCGTAATTGCATTAGCATCAGCAGTGCGATTTTTCATAATTCTGAAAGCAGGCAAAAGAATAAATGCTGAAATAGTAAAATCAAGAGAAATAAAACAAGGCTGTTATGTACACACATTAAGATTTGAATATAAAAACAAATCATATGAAAAAGAAGATACAGCAGAATATTCAGAGCCGATACCGAAAGGCGAAACAAGAGAAATAGTATTTAATCCAAAGAAACCACAGAAGGTACATTTCACAAGTGAATTGAAAAAAGGTGCAGTATTATCACTGGGAGTAGTACTTGGAGGTATACTGCTTGTACTAAGATTCAGATACTGGATCGAAAAATGATGAATGAAAAACAACGTAGACAGGTTGATTTGTGTCCAAATTGTGACTTTTTGTGATGAAATGATGAAAAGATGTCGAAATGTACAAAAAACACAATTTACAACAAGGATAATTTTAGCTTTGAAGTTGTTGACAAATAAAGGTAATCGTGGTATAATATAAAAAGTCGTGAGGGACAGGACACAAACGGTAAGACCACTGAGGCGGCACGAAAAAGTTCTGAAACGAATGACAATATATCACAAAGAATTTTGAAAAAAATTCGAAAAAAGGACTTGACAAGAACAAGAGAAAGTGATATAATAAAAAAGCTGTCGCAAAGGCGGGCCTAAAAAATACCGCAAAAAAATTCAAAGAAAT
>JAKSQU010000025.1 GCA_024403965.1 Ruminococcus sp. | reverse complement strand
GCTTGAAAGGAGGAACTCGCTGTGATACAGATGCAGACTTATCTTAAAGTCGCTGATAACACAGGCGCTAAGGAGCTTATGTGTATCAGAGTTCTGGGAGGTACACGCAGAAGATATGCAAATGTCGGCGATGTAGTAGTTGCTTCCGTTAAGAAGGCAACACCCGGAGGCGTTGTTAAGAAGGGCGATGTTGTAAAGGCAGTTATCGTTCGTTCAGCAAAGGGTCTCAGAAGAGAAGACGGAACATATATCCGTTTCGATGAGAACGCTGCTGTAATTATTAAGGAAGATAAGAACCCAAAGGGAACCCGTATTTTCGGACCAGTTGCTAAGGAGCTCCGTGAAAAGGAGTACACAAAAATCCTCAGCCTCGCTCCCGAAGTTCTTTAATGGAGGTGTCATACGATTATGAGTAAAGTTCATGTTAAAACCGGTGACACTGTTGTTCTTCTCACCGGTAAGTACGAGGACAGAATCGACAGCAAGGGCGACAGAAAGACAGGTAAGGTTCTTGAAGTAAGCCCTAAGGAAGATAAGGTTATCGTTGAAGGTATCAACGTAATCACAAAGCACGTTAAGCCAACAAGAATGGGCGAAAAGGGCGGCATCGTTAAGACTGAAGCTCCTGTTTACGCTTGCAAGGTACAGCTCGTTTGCCCTAAGTGCGGCAAGCCTGCAAGAGTTGGCCACGTTATTGAAGACGGCAAGAAGCTCCGTGTTTGCAAAAAATGCGGAAAGTCTTTTGAATAATGTAAAGGAGAAACGACAATGGCAAGATTAAAAGATTTTTATGTTAATGACGTTGCTCCAGCAATGATGAAGAAGTTTGGCTATAAGAGCGTTATGCAGATTCCAAAGCTTGAAAAGGTTGTTATCAATGTTGGTGCAGGCGAAGCTAAGGATAATGCAAAGGTTATCGACGCTATCATGACAGATCTCGCAGCAATCACAGGTCAGAAGCCTATCGTTTGCCGTGCTAAGAAGTCAGTAGCTAACTTCAAGCTCAGAGAAGGAATGCCTATCGGCGTTAAGGTAACTCTCAGATCTGAAAAGATGTATGAATTCGTTGATAAGCTCTTCAATGTAGCTTTCCCAAGAGTTCGTGACTTCAGAGGAATCAGCGCAAATTCATTTGATGGCAAGGGCAACTACTCAACAGGTATCAAGGAACAGCTTATCTTCCCTGAAATCGAATACGATAAGATTGACAAGGTAAGAGGTATGGATATCAACTTCATCACAACAGCTAACACAGATGAAGAAGCAAGAGAGCTCCTGACACTTATGGGCGCTCCGTTCATCAGATAATCAGGGAGGAAGAAAAATGGCTAAGAAGGCAATGATCAATAAGCAGCAGAAGACTCCCAAGTATTCCACAAGAGCATATAACAGATGCAAGATTTGTGGCAGACCTCACGCATATCTCAGAAAGTTCGGCATCTGCCGTATCTGCTTCAGAGAGTTAGCTCACGACGGTCAGATTCCGGGTGTTAAGAAGGCAAGCTGGTAAAATACGAAAAGGAGGACATCGGCATGCAGATAACTGATACAATCGCTGATCTTTTAACAAGAATTCGCAATGCGAATACTGCAAAGCACGCCACTGTTGACGTTCCCGCTTCAAGAGTTAAGAAGGACATCACACAGATCCTCGTTGATGAGGGTTATGTAAAGGGTTTCCAGCTCATCGAAGATGGTAAGCAGGGTGTTATCAGAATCACATTAAAATACGGTGACAACAAGTCACCTGTAATAACAGGTCTTAAGAGAGTTTCTAAGCCTGGTCTGCGTATTTATTCAAGCTGCGCAGATATGCCAAAGGTAAGAAAAGGCCTTGGTATTGCAATCGTTTCAACTTCAAAGGGAATCGTAACTGACAAGAAGGCAAGAGAGCTTAATGTCGGCGGCGAAGTTCTCGCATACATCTGGTAAGGAGGATACTGATATGTCAAGAATCGGTAAAATGCCTATCAGCGTTCCTGCAGGTGTAGAGATAAAGAATGAAAACAATCTTCTCACAGTTAAGGGACCTAAGGGCGAACTTACAAGACAGTTCAACACAGCACTCGGCATTGAAGTTGAGAACGGTGTTATTACTGTAACAAGACCAAATGACGAAAAGAAGAATCGTTCACTTCACGGTCTTACAAGAACACTCATCGCTAACATGGTTGAGGGTGTTACAAACGGCTACTCAAAGACACTTGAAATTGAAGGTGTTGGTTACAGAGCAGCTAAGTCAGGAAACAAGGTTACAATCAACCTCGGTTTCTCACATCCTGTAATTTTTGAGGATACAGATGCTATCAAGCTTGAAGTTCCTCAGCCAAACAGAATTGTTGTTACAGGTATTGACAAGCAGGCTGTAGGTCAGTATGCAGCTGAAATTCGTGAAAAGCGTCCACCTGAGCCATATAAGGGCAAGGGTATCAGATATGCCGGCGAAGTTATCATCCGCAAGGAAGGTAAAGCTGGTAAGGGCAAGAAGTAATTAAAAGGAGTACATTGCTATGATAAAAAAGTTTGACAGCAATAAGGCAAGATTAAAGAGACACCGCAGAGTTCGTGCTAAGATCTCAGGAACTGCCGAGCGTCCACGTCTCAATGTGTTCCGTTCTGCAAAGCACATCTATGCACAGCTTATTGATGATGTAAACGGTGTTACTCTTGCTTCTGCATCAAGCATGGATAAGGGCTTTGAGGGCAACGGCGGCAACGTTGAAGGTGCTCGCAAGGTTGGCGAAATGATCGCTAAAAATGCTGCTGATAAGGGTATCAGCGAGGTTGTTTTCGACAGAGGCGGTTACCTCTACCACGGAAGAGTTCAGTCTCTCGCCGAGGGCGCAAGAGAAAACGGCTTAAAGTTCTAAGAGGGAGGTAAAACAATGGCTAATATTGAAACACAGGCTCCTGAGTTTGTAGAAAAGGTTGTTGCAATCAACCGTGTTTCCAAGACAGTTAAGGGCGGCCGTATCATGAAGTTCTCAGCTCTCGTAGTTGTTGGTGACGGAAACGGTACTGTAGGCTTTGGTCTTGGTAAGTCAGGCGAAGTTCCGGATGCTATCCGTAAGGCAATCGAAGATGCTAAGAAGAACCTCGTTAAGATCGCTCTCAAGGGTACAACAATCCCTCACGAGATCGTAGGTGCTTTCGGCGCAGGCAGAGTTCTTATGAAGCCAGCTGCTCCTGGTACCGGTGTTATCGCTGGTGGCCCGGTTCGTGCCGTAATCGAAGTTGCAGGTATCAAGGATATCAGAACAAAGTCACTTCGTTCAAATAACCCATGCAATGTTGTAAGAGCAACAATTGACGGTCTCGTAAACTGCACATCTGCTAAGGAAGTTGCAGCTAAGAGAGGCAAGTCAGTTAAGGAAATTTTAGGTTAAGGAGGCAGTAACAATGGCTAAGAACATCAAGCTCACAAAGAGTCTCATCGGAAGAAAGAAAGACCAGATCGCTACTGCATATTCACTTGGCCTGAGAAAAGTCGGCGACACAACAGTTCAGCCAGACAATGCTCAGACACAGGGTAAGATAAACAAGATCTCACACCTCATCGAGGTTACAGAAGCGTAAACAAGGAGGTGCAACGATATGAAAATTCATGAATTAACACCCGCACTCGACTCTAACAAGGCTGTAAAGCGTATCGGCAGAGGTCACGGTTCAGGTAACGGCAAAACTGCTGGTAAGGGCCACAAGGGACAGAATGCTCGTAGCGGCGGCGGCGTAAGAATCGGTTTTGAAGGCGGTCAGATGCCACTCGCAAGAAGAATTCCTAAGAGAGGCTTCAACAACATCTTCGCTTCAAACTATGCAATCGTTAACGTATCAGATCTTAACAAGTTCACAGATGGTACAGAGGTTACAACTGAACTTCTCGTAGCTTCAGGACTCGTAAAGAAGGTTTATGACGGCGTTAAGATTCTTGGTAACGGCGAGCTTACTTCAAAATTAACTGTAAAGGCTGCTAAATTCTCACAGAGCGCTATCGAAAAAATCGAAAAGGCTGGCGGGAAAGCAGAGGTGATCTAAGTGTTTCAGACCTTGAAAAAGGCTTGGGGAGTTCCCGAAATCCGTAAGAAGATTTTATACACATTATTTATGATCGTTGTATTCAGATTCGGAAGTGCTGTTACAGTACCTTTCCTTAACACAGAAGTTGTTGCTTCATGGATGAAGACGAATGCTTCAGACGGAAATTTCCTTGAGTATCTGAATACACTCACCGGTGGTGCGCTTTCAAAAGCAACCGTATTTTCACTTTCAATTACTCCGTTCATCAACGCATCAATCATTATGCAGCTTCTGACATATGCACTTCCTCCGCTTGAACGTCTCCGTGACGAAGGCGAGGAAGGCAGAAAGAAGATTGAAAAGATAACAGCTGCTGTTGCAATGGTTCTCGCATTTGTAATGTCTTATGCTTACTATATAACATTAAAGCGTATGACAGATGACAGCGGAAATCATGCAGCTAAGTATATAAGCGGCGGAAATATGTATTTCTCAGCTTTCGTTATCATCTTCTGTTTCGTTGCAGGTGCAATGCTCGTTGTATGGATGGGCAACCGTATCAGTGACAAGGGTCTCGGAAACGGTATCTCTGTTCTCCTCTTCGCAGGTATCGCAGCAAGATTCCCAACCGATGCAGGTACACTTATCACTCTTACAAAAGAGAATCCGAGCAAGTATCTCTTCGTTACAATCGGATATCTCGTATTCATTATCGCAGAAATCGCTTTCATCGTTTTCATGAACGAAGCTGAAAGACGAATTCCGATTCAGTATGCAAAGCGTGTAGTCGGAAGAAAACAGTACGGCGGACAGAAAACTCATATTCCGATAAAGGTAATCATGAGCGGCGTTATGCCAATCATCTTCGCTATGTCACTGATGTCTCTCCCGCAGACAATTCAGCTTTTTGCTGGTCAGCCAACAAAGGCATCAGGTTTCTACTACCACTTCTGTCATCTTTTCAGTACAAGAAGCTTCACATATGCAGCTATCTATTTTGTACTGATTATCGCATTCAATTTCTTCTATGTTTCTATCCAGTACAATCCTGTTGAGATTGCAAACAATCTCCGTCAGTCAAATGGTGGTATTCCTGGTATCAGACCTGGTAAGCCTACATCAGACTACATTCAGAGAGTACTCAATAAGATCTCACTGGTAGGAGCTATCTTCCTGGGCATCATCGCTATTGTTCCTATTTTCATTTCAATGGCTGATGAACAGCTCGCATCACTCTCAATGGGCGGTACAACAATACTCATCGCAGTATCAGTTGCTCTTGAGACTACAAGAACACTTGAATCCCATCTTATGATGCGTCATCATAAGGGCTTCTTAAAGTAAAAAGGAGGACTGTATTATGAACCTTATCTTTTTAGGCGCTCCGGGCGCAGGCAAGGGTACACAGGCAGAGGTTGTTTCCGATGCTCTTAATATCCCACAGATTTCTACTGGCAACATTCTCAGAGAGGCTGCAAAGAACGGTACAGAATACGGCCTCAAGGCTAAGGCTGCAATGGATGCCGGTGCACTCGTTTCTGATGATATCGTAATCGGTATCTTAAAGGAAAGAATTGCAGAGGATGACTGCAAGGGCGGTTTCATTCTCGACGGTTTCCCAAGAACAGTTCCACAGGCTGAGGCTCTTGATGCAATGGGCATTCAGATTGACAAGGTAATCGAGATTAACGTAGCTGATGAAACAATCAAGCAGAGAGTTTCAGGCAGAAGAGTATGCCAGGGCTGCGGCGCATCTTACCACATCGAATACAAGCCTACAAAGGTTGAGGGCGTGTGCGACAAGTGCGGCGACAAGACTATCGTTCGTAAGGATGATCAGCCGGAAGTCGTTCTCGACAGACTTGCAACATATCACGAAAAAACAGCTCCTCTCAAGGACTACTACGAAAAGCAGGGTAAGCTTGTTACTGTAGAAGGACAGGAAGAGGTTGCAGATACTTCTAAGCTCACTCTTGCAGCTGTAGGAGTAGAAAAGTAATGAGCATAACAATCAAATCAAAGTCCGAGTTAGCCATAATGCGTGAGGCAGGTAAAATTACCTGCGGCGCAATATGGTATGCGGGCGAAAGATTAAAACCGGGAATGTCAACACTTGATGTTGATAAGCTGATTGGCGAGTATTATGCACGTCATAACAGCAAATCCTGTTTTAAAGGTCTTTACGGTTTTCCAGCAAATGCTTGTATCTCTGTTAACGAGGAGATCATTCACGGAATTCCGAAGGCAAGCCGCAGGTTAAAAGAAGGAGACATAGTAAGCATCGACACAGGAGCCGCATATAAAGGCTTTAACGGAGACAGCTGCTGGACCTTCCCTGTGGGTAAAATATCTGATGAAGCTAAAGCATTGCTTGAGGTTACAGAGCAGTCCTTGTACGAAGGAATTGCTCAGGCTCAGGTTGGCGCAAGAATCGGAGATATTTCTCATGCTGTTGAAGAGTACTGCGCTTCACGAGGCTACGGAATCGTAAGAAATTACTGCGGCCACGGAATAGGCAGAGAGGTTCACGAATCACCAGAAGTACCGAACTGGGGACGTGCAGGTCACGGACCAAGACTTGTTTCAGGTATGACGATTTGTATTGAACCTATGATAAATGTCAAAGGTGATGACGTAAGAGTCCTTAATGATAAATGGACTGTTGTTACCAAAAGTGGTTCTCTTTCAGCTCACTTTGAGCACGCTATCGCAATAACTCCTGATGGTCCCGTTATACTGACACAGCCTTGACGGAGGACATCATTGTGAAGCTTAAAATAGGCTCAGTCGTAATGGCGTGTGCAGGACGTGACAGCGGTAAATTCTTCGTGGTCACACAGTCCGATGAAAAATGCGTTTATATGGCAGACGGCAGAGAGCGAAAGCTTGATAAGCCGAAAAGAAAGAATATAAAGCATTTACGCATTACAGACAGTATGATTGATTTAAACGAGATAACTGATAAAAAACTCAGACAGCTGCTTAGTCAATTTAACAGCTTTGAGTAAAGGAGGTTATGAAAAGTGTCAAAACAGGATGTAATCGAAGTAGAGGGTATTGTAACAGACTCCCTTCCGAACGCAATGTTTAAGGTTAAGCTTGAAAACGGACATGAGGTTCTTGCTCATGTTTCAGGCAAGCTCAGAATGAATTTTATTAGAATCGTTCAGGGAGATAAGGTCAAGCTTGAAATGTCACCATATGATCTTTCAAAGGCCCGTATCACCTGGCGTGTAAAGTAGTAAATACGCAAGGACGTCTGCGAAACAGACTGTCCGTCCGCTTGAGGAGGTATTTTAAATGAAAGTAAGACCTTCAGTAAAACCTATTTGCGAAAAGTGCAAGGTTATTAAACGTAAGGGCAGAATAATGGTAATCTGCGAAAATCCAAAGCATAAGCAGCGTCAGGGTTAATCCCGTCGCATTAATGGAGGTGCAATTATAATATGGCAAGAATAGCCGGTGTTGACCTTCCAAAGAATAAGAGAATCGAAATCGGTCTCACTTATATCTACGGAATCGGTCGTCAGACTGCAACAGATATCCTCAATAACACAGGAGTAAATCCTGACGTAAGAGTTAAGGATCTCGCTGAAGAGGATTTAGCTAAGCTTCGTGACTATATCGACGCAAATTATACTGTAGAGGGTGATCTTCGTCGTGAAGTTGCTCTCAACATCAAGAGACTTGTTGAAATAGGCTGCTACAGAGGCGTTCGTCATCGTAAGGGTCTCCCTGTAAGAGGACAGAGAACTAAGACAAACGCAAGAACTCGTAAGGGTCCTGTAAAGACTATCGCTAACAAGAAGAAGTAAGGAGGTCATGAGCTTTGGCACAGCAGAAGGGTAAAAAGGTTACTACAATCAGAAGACGCAGAGAGCGTAAGAACATTGAAAGCGGTGCTGTACACATTCAGTCAACTTTCAACAACACAATCGTAACCATTACAGATACAGCAGGTAATGCAATTTCATGGGCAAGCGCAGGCGAGCTCGGCTTCAGAGGTTCAAAGAAGTCTACTCCTTTCGCAGCTCAGACAGCTGCTGAAACAGCTGCAAAGGCAGCAATGGAGCATGGTCTCAAGAACGTTGAGGTTTATGTTAAGGGACCAGGTGCAGGTCGTGAGGCTGCTATCAGAGCACTTCAGACTGTAGGTCTTGAGGTTAAGATGATCAAGGACGTTACTCCAATCCCACACAATGGATGCCGTCCGCCTAAGAGACGTCGTGTCTGATCAAATCGGAGGTGTTTTAAAATGGCATTACAGAAGGAACCAATTCTTAAGAAGTGCAGATATCTGGGCATCAGCCCGGCTGTAATGGGTGTTTCCAAGAAGGAATCAATCCGTTTCAAGAATGCAAACAACAGAAAGAAGATCTCAGAATACGGACTTCAGCTTAAGGAAAAGCAGAAGCTCAAGTTCATCTACGGCGTACTTGAAAAGCCTTTCCGTCACTATTTTGACATTGCTACAAAGATGGAAGGTAAGGCTGGTGATAACCTCATCACAGTACTCGAGTCAAGACTTGACAGCGTAGTATTCAGAATGGGCCTCGCTCTCACAAGACGTGAAGCAAGACAGCTCGTTGTTCACAGCCACTTTACAGTAAACGGCAGCAAGGTAAACATTCCTTCATACAGAGTTAAGGCTGGCGATGTAATCGCTCTTAAGGAGAAGGACAGAACTTCAGACAAGTTCAAGGCTACAGTAGAAGAGACCAAGGACAGACTCGTTCCAGTATGGCTCACAGCTAATAAGGATGACTTCTCAGCAACAGTTAATCGTCTTCCAAAGGCTGAAGATATTGACTACGAGGTAGCTACACACCTCATCGTCGAGCTGTACTCCAAGTAATCTTTTCAGACTGCTTGATACATCTACACTCGAATATAATATTTATTGCGAAACAGGAGGGTTTTTATGCTGGAAAAAATTAATAAGCCTGATATTGAAATTGTCGAGCTTAAAACTGACGGCAAATACGGCAAATTCGTTTTAGCACCGCTGGAGCGTGGATACGGTATTACACTTGGAAACAGCCTCAGACGTGTGCTGCTCTCCTCACTTCCGGGTGTGGCTGTAACATCTGTAAAGCTTTCGGGCAAGGATGGTACAGTTCATCACGAGTTATCAACTATTCCGGGCGTTAAGGAAGACGTAACCGAAATAATCCTCAGTATCAAGGGATTAACTGCAAAGCTCTACGGAGAAGGTCCTAAGACAGTTTATATAGAGGCAGAAGGCGAATGCGAAATCACTGCCGGCGATATCAAGACAGATTCAGAGGTTAATATTCTCGATCCTGGTATGCATATCGCTACACTTGGCAAGGATGCTAAGCTTTATATGGAAATTACAATCGACAGAGGCAGAGGATATGTTTCTGCTGAACGCAACAAGAAACAGACTAACTTCCCTGTTGATGTAATTGCTGTAGACAGCATCTATACACCTGTATTAAAGGTTAACTACACTGTGGATAACGCTCGTGTAGGTCAGGTTACTGACTACGACAAGCTTACCATGGAAGTATGGACTGATGGTACAATTTCCGCTAAGGAAGCTTTATCACAGGCAGCTAATCTTCTCAACGAGCATCTCAAGCTGTTCATCGATCTCTCTGAAGAGGCTGGACTTGCTGAGGTACTTGTAGAAAAGGATGAAAAGGGTAAGGAAAAAATCCTTGAAATGACTATTGAGGATCTTGACTTATCAGTACGTTCATTCAACTGCTTAAAGCGTGCAGGAATCAATACCGTTGATGACTTGATCAATAAGTCTGAGGAAGAAATGATGAAGGTTAGAAACCTTGGTAAGAAATCCTTCGACGAAGTTAAGGAAAAACTCCAGTCTCTTGGATTTGACCTTAGCTCAGAAGAGGAATAAACATATAATGTGCGGCTGAGCCGCATCGATTCATAAAAAGGAGTGAATAAAATGCCGGGTACAAGAAAGCTGGGCAGAACATCTGATCATAGAAAGGCTATGCTCAGAGGCATGGTAACTTTCCTTCTTGAAAAGGGACAGATTGAAACAACTGTTACAAGAGCTAAGGAAGTTCGTGCTGTTGCAGAAAAAATGATAACTATCGGTAAAAACACTGATCTGCACTCCAAGCGTCAGGTATTCTCATACATTACTAAGGAGGACGTTGCTAAGAAGCTTATCGACGAAATCGCTCCAAAGTATGCTGACAGAAACGGCGGTTATACACAGATCGTAAAGATCGGACCACGTCACGGAGATGCTGCTGAAATGGCAATAATCAAGCTCGTTTGATTATAATTTCAAGATAGTAAACCGTTCCCTTCGGGGAACGGTTTTTTATTTTCCTGTAGTGTGATAATTGTGAAAAATTTGTTTCTGATTTATTGACATTCTGAACATTTTACTGTATAATAATAATGATTAAATGTATATTCGGCTTAGTTTATAAGCCGAAACTGCTGTAAAAGATTTTAAGGTGGCTTTTGCAGTACGGGTTACAAATTTAACAGGAAAGAAGTGTAATAAAAATGACTAATGAAAAAAGCTTAAAGGTTCTTATAGTTGATGATGACAAGAATATCTGTGATTTGCTCAGATTATATCTCGAAAAAGACGGATATAATGTCCTTCTCTGCCATGATGGTGATGATGCAGTTGTAAAATTCAAGGCACTTTCTCCTGATATGGTTCTTCTTGATATCATGCTTCCGGGTAAGGATGGATGGCAGGTTTGCCGTGAAATCAGAAAGGTATCAAATGTTCCGATTATCATGATTACAGCTAAGGGCGAAACTATTGACAAGGTTATCGGTCTTGAGCTTGGTGCAGATGACTATATCGTTAAGCCGTTTGATGCTAAGGAAGTTATTGCCCGTATCAATGCGGTTACACGCCGTATGGGTACAGGTACAGCAGAGCCTGAGACTAAGGAAGTTCACTACGATAAGCTCCATGTAAATATGGACAGCTATGAGCTCAAGGTAAACGGTAAAATTATCGATACACCGCCTAAGGAACTTGAACTCCTTTACTATCTCGCATCAAATCCGAACAGAGTTTATACCCGTGACCAGTTGCTTGATGAAGTATGGGGATTTGAGTATTATGGTGATTCCCGTACAATCGACGTTCATATCAAGCGTCTCCGTGAAAAGCTTGAGGGTGTTTCTGATAAGTGGACTCTCAAAACTGTATGGGGTGTCGGCTACAAGTTTGAGGCTGACGAAGAAGAATGATGATTCCTGTTTCAAGGGGGCGTAAGTCCCCTTGTTTTGTATGTTGAGGTGATGTTGAATGAACAATAAAAGCAGTTCATATTTCAAGCTTTTCAGAAAAACATTGTTTGTGGTTTTTTCACTTCTTGTACTGCTTGGAGTAATGGTAGTTTCAGTCAGTACCGCACTTTATAAGTCATACAGATTTGATGCACTGAAAGAAACAGGAGATTTGTTTGCCGAATGTCTGAAAAACAGCTACAGCCACAGCGGTAATATCAAGGATACAGGTATTCTTGAACTTCACAGCAATTTCACATCAAAGGATGACAATATTATTATCATCTATGATGAATACGGAAATGCTGTTTTGTCTGAGCGTGATTACACTGAGCCGTCTGTGAATATAAATGAGTTTCAGACCATGAGTGAGTCCATGAGAGAAAGACTCGATAAAAAGGATTTCCTTGATTTTGATACAAGCATTATTTCAAGAGAAGAGCCGTATATTCTTTATGCGTCACAGTTTTTTATAAAACAGGAAAATACTGAACTTCCACAGCTTGTTTATATTGCGGTTTATGACCAGTCAAGTGATATCAATTTATTTACATTAAAAATGGTACTCCTTTATACAGCACTTGCTGTTATCGGAATGACACTTGTTTATTTCATTCTTAAACGTGCATTCAGACGACAGGCGGCTTATGAATATGATTTCATGAGAATTTCAGAGATGTATGCAAGGGGCGATTTCACAGAAACAATCCCTACAGATGTTTCGGGAATAAACAGGGAAATTGCGGCATCTGTCAACACTGTTGCGGCTAACGTTGCAAAGAGTGAAGAAACATCAAAGACATTCATTGCAAATGTATCACACGAATTAAGAACACCTATGACTACTATCGGCGGATTTGTTGACGGTATTCTTGACGGCACAATTCCGAAATCAAGACAGAATGAATATCTTGTGCTTGTATCAAATGAAATCAAGCGTCTGAAAATTCTTATCAGTTCAATGCTTAATATGTCACGCTTTGAAACAGGTACATTAAAGCCTAATTTCAAGGAAACAAATCTCACAGACCTTGTTATAAAGACAGTTCTTATGTTTGAGAAGAAAATTGATGACAAGCACCTTGAGGTTGAAGGTCTTGGAAGTCCGAGAGTTGATGCAGTTGTTGACGCTGACCTTATTCAGCAGGTAATATACAATCTTGTTGAAAATGCAGTTAAATTCATCAACGAAAGAGGTACTCTCACATTCAATTTTGAAAAAGTAAACGGCGAAGTTCATGTGGCTGTAAGAAACACAGGCGAAGGACTTACAGATACAGAAATTCAGCAGGTATTTGACAGATTCTACAAGACAGATTCATCAAGAGGAAAGGACACAACAGGTCTCGGACTCGGTCTTGCGATTTCAAGAAAAATAGTTCATCTTCATAACGGACACATTGTAGTAAAGAGTGTTCATGGTGAATATACAGAATTTGAAATACAGATACCTGATAATTTAGAAGAGCAGAAAGGATAACAAATGGAAGAAAAGGACGATATCATAAAAGAAACAGAGATATCAGAAAATAAAGCGGACGAAATAATGGAAACTGTTACAGCAGAAACAGTTTCAGACAATGCAGAAAGCGTATCAGAAACTATTCAGAATACAGTTGTAAGTGTATCTGAGAAAATTGCTGAAACAGCAGAAAAAGCTGAAGAAACAGCTATGGAAAATGTAACTGAAACTGCTGAAAATATTACTGAAAGAGTTCAGAATACAGCTGAGAATATCAATTCTGAAAATGAGTCTGTAATGAGCAGTATTGATATTCCTACAGACAGCACAAATACAGAAACTCAGTCAACAGCTGAAACATCAGCAGACAATCAGCCTCGCCGTCCCGTATATGACAAATTCATGTATGAGCCGATAGGTTTTGAAGGCTTTGACAAAGGCAGACAGGCTGTGCCGAATGGTATGCCTTACGGAATGACAGCTGATGAGCCGAAGAAGAAAAGTGAATTTTCAGCAGTTGTAGTTCTTGCAGTTATTCTTGTTCTTTGCGTTATCATTTCCATTATCGGAATTTCATACGATATAGCAAACAGCGGTAAAAATATGCCGAAAGCACCTAAGGGAAACAATGTTGTACTCTACAGCGAGAAAAAACCCGAAGGTGCAAACAACTACGATAATTTCAAGGATGAAAACGGCAAATATACCATTGAAGGTGTTGCGGAGCTTGTAAGACCGTCTATCGTTGAGATTTATGTTTACAATGATGTTTCACACAGTGAGCTTGTCGGAACAGGTTCGGGTGTCGTTATTTCAGAAGACGGATATATCGTTACTAATGCACACGTTTTAAGCTCTGACTGCTATCACACAATAAAGACAATTGACGGCAAGGAATATGGTGCACAGATAATCGGCAGAGATGCTAAAACAGATATTGCCGTAATTAAGGTAAATTCTAAAAATCTCACACCTGCTGTACTTGGTGATTCCGATGAAACAATTGTCGGCGAAGCTGTAATTGCAATAGGAAATCCTGCACAGCTTTCAAGCACAGTTACAAATGGTATCGTTTCAGCAGTTGACCGTAAGGTAAAGGGCGATTCAACAGGCTTTGAAATGAACTGTATTCAGACAAATGCCGATATAAGTCCTGGAAATTCGGGCGGTGCGCTTGTTGATATGTATGGTCACGTTATCGGTATCACATCATCAAAGTATGCAAGCTCACTTGTACAGGGACTTGGTTTTGCAATTACAATCAACGAGGCAAAGCCTATTATCGAGGAGCTTATAAGCAACGGCTTTATAGGCGGACGTTTCCGTATCGGCATACAGCTTATTGATATGGGAACAAAGACAAAGCGTGCGTCAATTGAAGAAGAAATAAAAACAGAACTCCCTAAGAATTTCAAGGGAATTTACATATCAGATATCAGTGAAGACTGTGATATAGCAAATACCGAGCTTAAAGCCGGAGACTTTATCACAAAGATAAATGGTGTGCCTGTTTCAACCTATGATGAGCTTTACGATACAATAAGCTCAAAATACAAAGCAGGAGATACAGTACCTGCAACCTGTGCAAGAATAAAGAATGGTGAAATAAGCTATTTCAACATTGAATTCAAGCTGATGGAAGATACATCGGGTAATTATTAATATTTGTAATCCGGTGATTTTGAATTAACACCATATACTCCTCCTGTCATACCGCAAACGGTAAACAGGAGGAGTTTTTTTATACTGAATGAAAATGTGCCGAATACGGCAGAAAATGCTGAAAGAATACAAAACATTATAATGCCGCACAGCATACCCCTTAACAGTCCTCTGTGACGCTTGTAGTGACCGTTTGTGTATGCGGCAGTGTAACATCCTATGCCGACGGAAACGGCTGAAAACGGGCGTATAAACGCTGTGTCTTTGAGAACGAAATATATAAATGCAGAAAGCAGTGCGGAAACGGCTGCTGTAATGACAATTCCGAGTAAAGCAGACAGAATAATACTGACAGGCAGATGAACACAGCTTTTATTTTTAGGCATAAAAAAACCTCCGTATAGAATAGTACAACCTATTCTATGCGGAGATTAAGCTTTTAAGACTTATTTCTTATTCTTCTTTTCCTTTTTTTCTTCAGCCTCGTCATCAACTACAGCAGCAGAAGAAACAGATGAATTCTTCTTTGCAGATGCCTTAGCGTCCTTGATACGCTCAGATGCAGTAATGTTTTCACCGATTGCCCATGTCTTGATTCTAAGCTTGTTCTTAGCACCGCCTGTTTCGATAACAACTGTGTCATCACCGATATTTACGATAATGCCAACGATACCGCCGGAAGTGATAACCTCATCACCAATCTGAAGGCTTGACTGCATATCCTTGAGTTCCTGTTCACGCTTTTTCTGTGGTCTGATTGCCATGAAATAAAGAAGTGCGAACATGATAATCATAGGGATAACAAGTGTTGTGAACATATTAGGTGTAGCCTGTGCAGCTGTAGTTGTTGCTGCCTCACCCTCTGCAAATGCATTTACAGCACTGCATACTGCTGATACAGTTACAGCAGAAACTGCTGAAATAACGCCTGTTAATTTTCTGAAATTCATATTTATCTCCATTCTGCCTTTCGGCTAATAATATACAATAAATATTATATCATGAAAAATATGTTTTGGCAAGTGTTTTTAAAAAAATACGGAGAGAATGTGAATTTCTCTCCGTATCTGTTGTTATAATTGCGGCACATCAGCGTAAATCCGTGCCGTCTATTAATTTCATCAATCGTCAAAGAATACGTTTGAATAACCGTCTGTGCCGTTTAATGCGTCACCGTAGCAGTCTATTTCAATATCACCCTTTTCAAGCATTTTCTTAACTGTAAGGAAAAGAAGTGTATACGCAAGTGCGTTTACTATAATACTGAAATAAATTCTTATTCCCATGATATTACCGAACATTCCTCCGAGAATAAGTCCCGAACATACAATAATGACAGCCTCAAATTTTGTATTGTGCGGATCAAAAAGCAGAAATGAAAAGCATACTGCCGCAGATACGATTGAATGTATTACTGCAAGTGCAAGTGAATAAGGTGCATAGAATGAAAGTCTGTAGGAATTAAGCTCAAATATCATCATAAGTGCCTCAAGCACGATATATGCTGAAAAACCGAGCTTTGTCCATTTTCTTTTGCGCACGCTTGACCACATAAGATATGATGAGAATACAAGCACTGCAAATCCGCATACTTCTACAATATATGCTGTTGCCTCAAGTATTTTTGAGAATATGCTTGTACCGCTGTAGGTCTTGTAGTAAATCATGCATATCACACCGAATGCAAGGAACAGCGCATTTCCGATAAATCCGAAACTGATTGATGCACCGAGTCTTGCACGCATATCCTTTTCAGACAATGCTGATGAGTTGTTGTTTTTAGACATGACAGACTCCTTAGCTGAGTGCCTTTAACGCTCTCTGTCCGATATCATTTCTGTAGTGTGCACCCTCAAAGCTGATTTTCTTTACACCGCAGTATGCGTTGTCAAGTGCATTCTGAAGGTCGCTTCCCTTTGCTGTAACTCCGATAACACGTCCGCCGTTTGTAAGGAACTTTCCGTCATCTGAAAGCTTTGTGCCTGCATGGTAAACGAAACAGCCGTCAACCTGTCCCTTTTCGTCAAAGCCGTTCATTTCAATTCCCTTAGGATAGCTTTCAGGATATCCGCCGCTTGCCATTACAACACATGCGCATGAACCGTCATGCCACTTGATATCAACCTTGTCGAGTGTGTGGTTGTAGATAGCCTCGAAAATCTCATAAAGGTCAGCGTCAAGCATAGGGAGTACAACCTGTGTTTCAGGGTCACCGAAACGGCAGTTGTATTCGATTACCTTAGGTCCCTTAGGAGTAAGCATAAGTCCGAAATAGAGACATCCCTCAAAAGTTCTGCCTTCTGAATTCATAGCATTCATTGTAGGAATGAAAATCTTTTCCATACATTCCTTTGCAATATCTTCTGTGTAGTAAGGGTTAGGTGAAAGTGTACCCATACCGCCTGTGTTAAGTCCCATATCACCGTCTAAAGCACGCTTGTGGTCCATAGAAGAAATCATAGGAACCATAGTCTTGCCGTCTGTGAATGAAAGAACTGAAACCTCAGGACCTGTAAGGAATTCTTCGATAACAATTCTTGCTGAGCTCTTTCCGAATTTAAGCTCATCAATCATATCGTGTACAGCCTGTACAGCCTCTTCTTCGTTCTGAGCAATGATAACGCCCTTTCCGAGAGCAAGACCGTCAGCCTTGATAACAGCAGGATAGCTGTTCTGTTCTTTAAGATAAGCAATAGCCTTGTCTGATTCTGTGAATACTTCATAGAAAGCAGTAGGGATATTGTATTTCTTCATAAGCTCCTTTGAGAAAACCTTTGAGCCTTCGATAATAGCGGCATTTGCCTTAGGACCGAAAGTCATAAAGCCTTCCTTGTTGAGAGCGTCTACCATACCGAGAACAAGCGGATCATCAGGTGCAACAACAACCATATCAGGCTTTAATTCCTTAGCAAGAGCCACAACACCGTCGATGTCTGTAGCGCCTACATTAAAGCATTCTGAATATTTTGAAATACCGCCGTTTCCGGGAGTACAGTAAATCTTGTCAACCATCGGACTTTCAGCGAGCTTCATGATAATAGCATGTTCACGTCCGCCGCCGCCGACAACTAATACATTTTTCATTTGGATATTCTCCTTTACTTTAACTGTTTCATATGGTCAACGTGTCTTATTTCATCCAAGCCGAGAGCGGCAGAAGTACACGCAATAACCAGAGATGCAACGACAAGAATGCCGAAGAAGAAAGTTGCATATTCAGCTTTCTGAATCATCATTCCTTCGTTTTTAAGAGAACCTGCTGCGGCTTTAAAGCATACAAAAGCGTGCTCACCGATAAAGCCGAGCAGCCATAATAACGGCGCTGCCTTAAAGGTTTTTCTGCAACGCTTTTCGGAAAAGCCGAGTTCCATACAGCCTGTTATGTATTTGAGATACGGAATCCATATAATGAGACCGAAACCGCAAAGCTGTAATTTATTTAAAACTGAAATTTTCATTTCAGGGTGCATTTCCTTAAAAGTATCACTTGCGAAAAGATTAACCACAAGATCGGAAAAGCAATAAGATAATACAGAAAGAACAATATATGATACAACAAGTACAGCTGAAATCATATACAGCTTTCTTACAGAAATTGATTTATAACTCATTTTATTCCCTGTTTTTATTTGATTTTATTAAGCTGAAGAGCGGCGGATTGCCGCCCTTTATTCATCATATTATTACCACACCATAGTTATAAAGCCGAGCGAAAGCAGACTCATGCAACGGGCAGAGTAACGAGCAAAGCGAGTGGGTGACTCCCCATAAAATGGGGAGATGTCACGAAGTGACAGAGGGGACGGGCGACCGTTGGGAGCGTGAACAGCGCCGCCGCTCGCTCAGCGGCTTAATGGTGGAAGAGACGGATTCCTGTGAATGCCATTGCAATGTTGTACTTGTTGCATGTTTCAATTACGTTGTCATCACGAATTGAACCGCCTGGTTCTGCAATGTATTCAACACCTGACTTCTTTGCTCTTTCGATGTTGTCACCGAATGGGAAGAATGCGTCTGAACCAAGGCATACACCTGTGTTCTTTGCAAGCCATGCCTTCTTTTCTTCTCTTGTGAATACAGCAGGCTTTACCTTGAAGATGTTCTGCCATGTGCCTTCTGCGAGTACGTCTTCGTATTCATCACCGATATAAACGTCGATAGCATTATCTCTGTCTGCACGGCGGATATCGTCAACAAACTGAAGTCCCATTACCTGTGGAGACTGTCTGAGCCACCAGTTATCAGCCTTCTGTCCTGCAAGTCTTGTACAGTGAATTCTTGACTGCTGACCTGCACCGATACCGATAGCCTGTCCGTCCTTAACATAGCAAACTGAGTTTGACTGTGTGTACTTGAGTGTGATGAGTGAGATAAGAAGGTCATCAAGCTTGTCAGCAGGAATTTCCTTGTTGTCTGTAACAACATTTGCAAGGAGTTCTCTGTTGATATCGAGTTCATTTCTTCCCTGCTCGAATGATACACCGTAAACCTGCTTTGTTTCGATTGGTGCAGGTGTGTATTCTTCATTCATCTTGAGAATGCAGTATGTACCCTTTCTCTTTGACTTGAGAATTTCAAGTGCTTCATCATCATAGTCAGGAGCGATAACGCCGTCTGAAACTTCACGCTGAATCATCTTTGCTGTGCAAACGTCAACCTTGTCTGAAAGTGCGATGAAATCACCGTAAGATGACATTCTGTCAGCACCTCTTGCTCTTGCATAAGCACTTGCAAGCGGTGAAAGTTCGCCAAGGTCATCAACCCAGTAAATCTTCTTTAAATCATCTGAAAGCGGTCTGCCGATAGCAGCACCTGCAGGTGAAACGTGCTTGAATGATGTTGCAGCAGGCATACCTGTTGCCTTCTTGAGTTCCTTAACAAGCTGCCAGCCGTTGAAAGCATCGAGAAGATTGATATAACCAGGCTTGCCGCAGAGTACTTCGATAGGAAGTTCACTGCCGTCTGCCATGTAAACTCTTGATGGCTTCTGATTTGGGTTACAGCCGTATTTTAACTGCATTTCGTTTGACATAATTAATTTCTCCTTT
>JAKSQU010000024.1 GCA_024403965.1 Ruminococcus sp. | reverse complement strand
TCTTTAAGTGTTTCAGCCTCAGCAATTCCGGGTGAAAACATTACCTGTATAACTGTTGCAATAAATATCGTAAGTGCAATGCCTATTCTGACACGCTTGCTTATCATTGCCTTGTCATTCCTTTTTCCTATCTGTACCGAGAGATAAAAAAGAAGAACAGGAACAGTAAAAACTGCAAATCCGAACATGCCGAGAAGACCTCTGTGTACAGTTTTCCAGCCGTCTGAGCCTTTCATAAAAATGAGAAGTGTTGCAAAGACACCTGCTGTAAAAAGAATTACAGACCACATCTGATTTGCTGAATCAGGTGCGGCGTTAGGTGTGCTGTCATTTGTGGCTTTTTTCTCTTCTGCCATTTAAATTTCCTCCGTTCTACATAAACTGCTCTTA
The DNA here is from genome assembly GCA_024403965.1 of Ruminococcus sp. Lineage (GTDB taxonomy): Bacteria > Bacillota > Clostridia > Oscillospirales > Ruminococcaceae > Ruminococcus. Next base: position 19,175 of record JAKSQU010000024.1, on the reverse strand, counting down.
CGGCTGAGCCTTGTCGGAGCAGTATCTTTTATCTGTATTTTCTATCATTTCATAAAGCCGGTCAAGAGCATTTCCGAGATTTCCAAGTTCATCTATCAGACCAAGCTCAACCGCTCTCTTTCCGTCAACAACACTGCCGACATCAAGAACAAGCTCCTCCGTGTTCATCATAAGACGACGGAAATCATGTTCTGATATACCGCTGTTTTCAGTTACGAAATTCACAATTCTGTCCTGCATTCTGTCGAAATACGAAAGTGTCTGCGGTACTCCGAGAACTGTCCCGTTCATACGGACAGGATGAATGGTCATAGATGCACTCGGCACTATGAACGAATACTTTGCACTTACCGCAAGGGGCACTCCGATTGAATGTCCGCCGCCTACAACAAGCGAAACCGTAGGAGTTTTCATGCCCGAAATAAGCTCTGCAATAGCAAGTCCCGCCTCGACATCTCCGCCGACAGTATTCAGAATAATCAGCAGTCCTTCAACACTCCTGTCCTGTTCAACCGCAACAAGCGCAGGAATGATATGTTCGTATTTTGTTGTCTTGTTCTGTTCGGCAAGGACATAATGTCCCTCTATCTGACCGATTACAGAAAGACAGTGAATCAGATGCTTTGAATTCTGTGAAACGCTTTCACCTGTCCTTTCAGCAAGGACAGATTTATCATTTTCACTCTCAACAATTTCGTTTTCGCACATATGCTTTACCCTCCGCATACAAAAATAATTATACAGCTATTATTTCTGTTTTTGCAGATAAGTATACATATTAATTATACACATTTTATGCGGGGTTGTCAAGGTGGGACAAAGATTAAAACAAAGCGTTTAAATAAGCACTATTTTCCTTGACAAATTCGCAATAATGTGTCATAATAATTGTGTACACTCAGAGGTGAAAAGGGGAATTTATCCCCTAAGGCAACCCCTTGCAAAGCACGCCTTACGGCTTTTCACAGTCTTTGTGCGGTGTTGCCTAATAAAAAATGAGAGGAGAGTTGTACAATGTTTAAAAAAATAGCTGGCGGTCTGCTTTCAGCAGTTCTCGTTGCATCAGCAGTTTCAGCTGCTGCTCCGATGCAGAAAATTACCGCCGCATCCGATCAGAATTATGCGGATGCACTCGACAAATCGCTGTTCTTCTATGAGGTTCAGCAGGCTGGTCCTCTTCCGGAATGGAACAGAGTTGAATGGAAAACTGATTCAACTATGACAGATGAGGTTCTTGGCGGATGGTACGATGCCGGTGACCACGTCAAATTCAATCTTCCTATGGCTTACTCTGCATCAATGCTCGCATGGGGTATGTATATGTATCCTGACGGTCTTGAAAAGAGCGGTCTTATGGAAACCTATTCAAATAACGTTGAATTCGTTATGGATTACCTTGCTGACTGCGACAAGGGTACAGAGGTTGTTTATCAGGTAGGTAACGGTACTGTCGACCACACATGGTGGGGTCCTGTCGGTCTTCTTGAGTATGGTATAGAAGATAATGGAAAGACTGTTGCTGAGGCAAGAGCTACTCTCAAGGCATCAAAGGGATGTTCTGCTGTTTTCGGTGAAATGGCTGCTGCACTTGCCGCAGGTTATGTTGCTCTTGACGGTCATGTTGATGACAGCAAGAGAGCAGGCTACCTTAAGCACGCCGAAAACATCTTCAAGCTTGCTGATGCATCAAAGAGTGACGATGTTTACAATGACAGTGACGCATCAGGTTTCTATCGTTCAAGTCATTTCTATGACGAACTTTTCTATGCTGCTAACTGGCTTTATATTGCTACTAAGGACAGCCAGTATCTCGATATGGCTAAAAACTATATTCCTAATCTCGGAAAAATGCTCGGCGAAGGCAATACACTTGCTTACGGCTGGAGTCACTGCTGGGATGACAATATGCAGGGCGCTATGCTCCTTTATGCTATAAACTCAGGTGATACAACTTATGTTGCACACGTTAAAAAGCACCTTGACCGCTGGGTTAATGGTGATGAAGCAAAAATTCTCCCTGGCGGTCTCCGCTGGCTCACTACATGGGGCTGTCTCAGATACGCTAATACAGCCGCATTCCTTGCATCTGTTGCAAGTGATACAATCTTCAAGGGTGAAGATACTTCAAAGTATACTGAATTTGCTGAAGCACAGGTTAATTACTCTCTCGGTGACAACCCTGACAAGCGCAGCTATGTATGCGGCTATGGCAATGACTATCCTGTAAATCCGCACCACAGAACTGCTCATGGTTCATGGAAAAATGACCTTGCTATTCCTGCAAAGAGCCGTCACATTCTTTACGGCGCACTCGTAGGCGGTCCGGAACAGAATGGTGCTTACGAAGATGACCGTCAGAACTTTATTAACAACGAAGTTGCTACTGACTATAACGCTGGTTTCACAGCTATGCTCTGTAAGATGATTGACAAATACGGCGGTACTCCTGATCCGACATTCCCACAGAAAGAAGCTCATGATTCACCTGAGTTCTATGTTGAATGTCTCAGCAAGGGCGCAGAATCAAGCGGTATTACTGTAAGCTTTAAGGTTACAAACCATTCAGCATGGCCTGCAAGAGTTCAGGACAACATCTCTTTCCGTTATTATATGGATCTCAGCGAAGTTAAGGCTGCAGGCAAAAATCCTGAAGATGTTGTTATCAGATGTGACCGTAACCAGTCCGAAATGTATGCAGGCAGCGGTGTAAAGCCTGCTGAAATTTCAGGTATCAAGCACTATGACGGTGATATCTATTATGTTGAAGTAAATCTTCCTGACGGACGTGCTGTTCTTCCTATTTCAGAAGGTATGCAGCAGTGTGAAATTCTCCTTGCTCTTGTAATGCCTGACTACGGCAGTGGCTGGGATGCAGCAAATGACCCGTCAAACAAGGAAATTCTCGGTGCAAAGGGAGAAACAGGTGAAGACGGTTCAGTTCGTGGTGTTGTTTCAAAGTATGTTCCTGTTTATGTAAACGGTGAACTTTACTACGGCACAGAGCCTGACGGCACAACTGCTGACGGACTCGGCGGCACAGGCAGTTCAACTAATGTTACTACAACTACAACAAAGCCTGTTCCTGATACAACTACTACAACATCTGCAACAACTACAACTGTTACAACAACAGAACCTGTAACTACAGAAATTACTTATATTTGCGATAATTGTAATAAAGAATTCTCACGTTCAGAAGTCGTTGTAGGTCCGGCAATGACAAAATGCTACGATTGTTATCATAAGGATCCTTATCTGGGCGGCTCAACTTTACCACATACATCTAATATAATTGGTGATGCGAACTGTGACAAGGCAGTAAACATGGCAGACGCTGTTCTTATCATGCAGTACATTGCAAATCCGTCAAAATACGGTTTAAACGGCAGTGATGAAACTCACATGACAGAACAGGGCAAGTTAAACGCTGACTGCGCAGGCGGTAATGATGGTGTAACAAACCTTGATGCACTCGGCATTCAGAAATATCTGCTCAAACTTGTTGATCAACTTCCGATTGCATAATATACTTAAATAACACAAGGGAAACCTTTCGGGGTTTCCCTTTTTGTTTGGCAAAAAAACAACTCGTCCGTTTTTATACAGACGAGTTGTTGCTTTAATTATTTCTGATTTTAATATTGCGGTCAATCTCACGCTTAGCGTCACGTTTTGCCGCATCTGCTCTCTTGTCATAGAGTTTTTTACCCTTGCACAAGCCGAGCTGTACCTTAACCTTTGAGTCCTTGAAATAAATACTCAGCGGTATAAGTGAGAGTCCGTCCTGTTTGAGTGTGCCGTAAAGCTTGTTTATCTCACGCTTATGCATTAAGAGTTTTCTTCTTCTTAACGGGTCACGATTGAAGATATTACCCTTTTCATACGGAGAAATATGCATTCCTCTTACAAAAAGCTCACCCTCATCTATGGAACACCATGAATCCTTAAGATTTACACCGCCCTGTCTTATTGACTTTACCTCTGTGCCGACAAGCTCAATTCCTGCCTCGTAGGATTCAAGTACAAAATACTCATGCCTTGCTTTTCTGTTTTCAGCAATAGTCTTAGTTCCCTTGGAACGCATTTTTATCATCTCCATTCACTATATCGTCAAAAGTTTTTTACGTTCATTACAATTATACATCATGGCATAGTAAAAGTCAAGACCGCCGTATGTCGAAAAACAAAAAAACGTATCACCCGTTTCCGAGTGATACGCAGTTTTTAATATCAATTAAGCAAAAAGGTCAAAATCACCGAATGTGTCGCCGTTTACTACATAATAAACCTTGTTAATTTCAGGTCTTACGTAAACCTCAACCTTCTTGATAGCCTTTACGCCTGATTCAAGCTTAGCCTTTTCAACAAGGCTGTCAACAGTAATTGCTGAGCCGATTGCCTGAATTTCAACCTTAATCTCTGTTTCGCTCTTAGCAGCTGTCTTCTTTGCAGCAGCCTTAGTTTCAGTCTTCTTTGCAGGTGCCTTCTTAGCAGCAGGCTTTGTTTCAGCCTTCTTAGCTGTTGTCTTCTTAGCAGCAGCCTTCTTCTCAGGTGCAGGTGCAGCCTTTTCAACAGGTGTTTCTACAGCAGCTGCTGTAACCTTTTCTACAGTTTCTGCCTTTACTTCAGTAGTCTTCTTAGTTGCCATATCGGTGACCTCCTATAAAATTACTTGTTGTTTACAGCGTTCTTAAGTGTCTGACCAGCCTTGAAAGCAGGAGCCTTTGATGCCGGTGCAGTCATCATTTCCTTAGTCTGTGGGTTGATAACCTGCTTTTCCTTGCGGTCACGAACCTCAAATGTACCGAAACCTACGATAGATACCTTATCTCCGTTAGCAAGAGCGTCTGTGATTGCTGAAATCATAGCATTTACAGCAGCCTCTGCGTTCTTCTTAGTTCCGTCTGTCTTTTCAGCAACAGCGTTGATTAATTCTGTCTTTGTCATTGTTATTTCCTCCGTTTTTTAAATTTACAATTGAATTATATACCCTTTATTTCTATTTGTCAAGGAATTGGTAAAAAAACTACATATCGACCGATATATCGCAGTTTTAAACACCATTTTTATTCAAATCTACAATAGTCTTTTGGCTATTTTTCGTTGCGGGATATAATAAAAAGGAAGTTTTCAACATTCTGTATAGAGATGTTAAAAACTTCCTTGAAATAATAGTGCTGCAATGCAGTATTGTAGGGGCGGCGTTTCGCCGCCCGTTTGAATGTTGTATGTGTCTTCGGGCGGCGGAACGCCGCCCCTACAAATATATACTACACATAGCAAATCTGAATATAACAGTAGTGGCGCACCCATTGTGCGCCCGTCGGGTTACAATGCAGATTTCGGGCGGACACACGGGTCCGCCCCTACTGAATACTTATCAAACAAATGAAAAACGGGGAGAACAAAAATTAAAGTTCTCTCCGTTTTTATTTTTGTGTTTGATATTGATTTGTAGGGGCGGCGTTTCGCCGCCCGTCAGATTGTATATTAACTTGATAGATGGAAAGAGAACAAATTTCTCACCGCAAATACTACGGCTCGGTTCGTAAAGCGTTACTGCGTTCGCTTTACTACTTTGTTAGGGGGACGCTGTCCCCCTCATTCACCCCCTGCACGAGAGATAACATCTCTCGTGGCTCTGGTGTGTGGTGCGACTGCGTCGCACATTTTTCTTTTTTCTTTATTTATCTTTTTTCTTTCTAATCAGCAACAAGCTCTCCGTTTTCATCAAGTTCAACGTTGATTACATCACCCGCTGAAAGATTATCGCTGATAATACGCTTTGCGGCAAGTGTCTCGACCTTTCTCTGAATAAATCTTCTGAGCGGTCTTGCACCGAAATTAGGGTCATATCCGCATTCTACAATGTATCGTTTTACGTCATCGCTGATATTAATCTTAATGTGCTTGTCATCAAGACGTTTCTGTAAATCCTTGAGCATAAGGTCTACGATATTCATTATCTCGCCCTTTGCAAGCGGTTTGTAGAATACTATTTCATCGAGACGGTTAAGGAATTCAGGCTTGAACTGTGTTTTAAGAAGTCCGTCAACCTTCTTTCTTGCATCCTCTTTGATTTCACCGTTTTCGTCTATACCCTCAAGTATATATGATGAGCCAAGGTTTGATGTGAGTATTATTATTGTATTCTTAAAGTCTACTGTACGTCCCTGTGAATCTGTAACACGTCCGTCATCAAGCACCTGTAAAAGAATGTTGAATACATCCGGATGAGCCTTTTCAACCTCATCAAAAAGCACTACTGAATACGGCTTTCTGCGTACAGCCTCTGTAAGCTGTCCGCCTTCATCATAGCCTACATATCCGGGAGGCGCTCCTATAAGTCTGCTTACGCTGTGTTTCTCCATGTATTCACTCATATCCATACGGATAATATTCTTTTCATCATCAAAGAGAATTTCAGAAAGTGCCTTTGCAAGCTCTGTTTTACCTACACCTGTAGGTCCAAGGAATAGGAATGAGCCGATTGGTCTGTCAGGATTCTGAATACCTGCTCTTGAACGGAGAATAGCCTCACTTACCTTTGTAACTGCCTCATCCTGTCCGATAACTCTCTTATGGAGTAAGCCTTCAAGACCAAGTATCTTCTCTTTTTCACCCTCTATAAGCTTTGAAACAGGTATGCCTGTCCATCTGCATACAATTTTTGCGACTTCATCCTCTGTAACTTTGTCACGGAGCAACTTTTCGCCCTTTCTGTCCTGTTCAGCCTGATGTTCAAGAGTTTCAAGTTCCTTTTTAAGCTGTGGAAGTCTGCCGTATTTAAGCTCTGCGGCTTTGTTAAGGTCGTATTCACGTTCAGCCTTTTCTATATCACCGTTTAACTTTTCAAGTTCCTCACGGAGTTTCTGAACTGCTGAAATATCCTTTTTCTCATTCTCCCACTTAGCCTTCATGCTGTTGAATTTCTCACGGAGTTCAGCAAGTTCCTTCTGAATTTCTTCAAGGTGTTCAAGTGAGATGTTGTCACTTTCCTTTTTAAGTGCCGCCTCCTCGATTTCAAGCTGTACAATCTTTCTTGAAATTACATCAAGCTCAGTAGGCATAGAATCCATTTCTGTTCTGATTGTCGCACAAGCCTCGTCTATAAGGTCAATTGCCTTGTCAGGAAGGAAACGGTCTGTAATGTATCTGTTTGAAAGTACAGTTGCTGAAATAAGCGCATTATCATTGATTTTTACACCGTGGAAAACTTCATATCGTTCCTTTAAGCCACGGAGAATTGATATTGTATCTTCAACGCTCGGCTCTGCAACATGTACAGGCTGAAAACGTCTTTCAAGTGCAGGATCTTTTTCAATGTACTGTCTGTATTCATTTAATGTGGTAGCACCGATACAGTGGAGTTCACCTCTCGCAAGCATCGGCTTGAGAAGGTTTCCTGCATCCATTGCACCGTCAGATTTTCCCGCGCCAACAATTGTATGGAGCTCGTCAATGAAAAGAAGAATCTGTCCGTTGCTGTTCTTGATTTCGTTAAGTACAGCCTTTAAACGCTCTTCAAATTCGCCTCTGTACTTTGCACCTGCAACAAGTGCACCCATATCAAGTGAGAAAAGCTTGCGGTCTTTAAGGCTGTCAGGAACGTCTCCTGCAACGATACGGAGAGCAAGTCCTTCTGCAATTGCTGTTTTACCTACACCGGGCTCACCGATAAGCACAGGGTTATTTTTAGTCTTTCTTGAAAGAATACGGATAACGTTTCGGATTTCGCTGTCACGTCCGATAACAGGGTCAAGCTTGTTTCTTTTTGCAAGTCCTACAAGCTCCTGTCCGTATTTTGAAAGAACATCATATGTTTCTTCGGGGTTCTCGCTTGTAACTCTTGTGTTGCCGCGAACAGACATAAGCGCACTCAGAAAGCTGTCTCTTGTAACATTAAAAGATGTCAGAACTTGCGATACTTCTCTGTTCTTGCAGTCAATAAGCGCAAGCATTAAATGCTCAACTGAAACGAATTCGTCTTTCATATTTGCGGCAATTTCCTCAGCATTTGTGAGTACTCTGTCACATTCAGCAGAAAGACTTACATTGCTGCTGCGTCCGCTTCCTGTTACCTTAGGGAGCATACCGATTTTCTTGTCAGCCTCAGACTCAAACATATCATCGTCGATATTCATTTTTCTTAAAAGCTGCGGAATAAGACCATTATCCTGTTTGCAAAGTCCTGCGAGAAGATGTATCGGTTCAATTACTGTGTTTGACTGCATTACAGCAGTATTCTGTGCCTTTCTGACGGCATCAATTGATTTCTGTGTGAATTTCTCTGCGTTCATAAATAAACCTCCTATATCATATATATGTCAAGCATTTCCATGTATTCCCTTTCAGTTTCAGGAGAATACATTGAAAATTCCTGTGGTGATGAAAAATAAATCTGAATGGTTTTGTTAAGATGTGTGAGATAACGGCTTACCGCATCTCCGAATTGTTCAGAATCAAGTCCGCTGTTAAGGAGCTTTCTGACAAAACAGCCCGATGTTATATCACAGCTGTAGTCACTGCATCCCCTTGCCGCAAGAATACCCGATTCAAGCTTTGCACGATAAACGAAAAAGCTGTTAAACAGTTCAATAAGTGTACTGTTCTGAGTTCGTATCTGTACTCTTAGTGTACCCATTCTGTCCTGTGGAATTCGTTCAAGCTCAATCTTATAATTAATTGTCGGGCGGTACTTGAAATCAAGTGCTGTCCTCATTGTCATAAGCGACGCTGAACGCTGCTGCTGAATATGGAATGAATTTCCGATTAATTCAGCCATTGAATCAAAAATCTCACGCATACGCATTTCGGGTGTCACACACGAAAGATGTTCAGCAAGAATCTGATTTATAAGATTTGAGCGGCTTGTTCCGAGACGATAAGCCTTTTCATCAACGGCTTTAACCACATCATCCATAAGAACAAGGCTGTAAACACTCTTTTTCATATCATACCTCCTTTACACGATTATTATAGCACTGTTTTCATAACTTGTCAAGCAATTTATATAATCTTTCACGCAAGTTTCACAATGTAAAAAAAATCCATCCAGATTCGGATGGAAGATTTGATCCAAACGGTCGAACCGCTTAGCACTGTGGATCAAAAAACAGAAGTTAAATGAAATAATTGAGAATAGAAAACATGAAAAAATTACAAATGAAAGGGGGTTGGTTTTATTAACTAACAAAACTTTCTCTATGGCGAGCAAGTGAATTAAATTCATGTATTAAGCACATGAGAGGGGAGGGCACTTAATACCTTATTGCCAATTTTCTTCATTTGCTGATATTATTATAGTACAAATGCCGTTCACAAACAAGGTATATTTATATACTCAATTGCACTATTGTATACTTTTCTCTGCTGTCATAATGATTTTATTGATAACTTTTTGTGAATTGATTATATCTATTTGTTTATTTACTTTTCAGCTTATTTTTTAATGCTTTAACTTTGGTAAATTTGTGCTGTATTTTGCGATATTATGTTATTTTGTCAGACAAGCCGAGACAAGTAAATTCGTGCATTCCGTAAAACATTGCTTCGCTTGTTTTACTACTTTTCAGGGAGGGCTCCGGACTCTGGTTGATGGCGGCTTCGCTGCATATCTCTTTTTATTTATCTATATTCCAAACATAAACTGCAATTTCTGATTTAATAAAGCCGAGCGAAAGCAGACTACTCTTTTCCAGCGAGTGTGAGCGTGGCTAACCGGCGGAGATACTCCGCAAACACGAACAGCCGCCCTCAAATTGAGGACGGCTGCATCAAAGGTGGAAAAATGAACATTAAATTTTTGATTAACCCTTTAAACCACCGAGAGCAACACCGGCAATGATATACTTTGATAAGAGGAAGTATACCACGAGAAGTGGAAGTACTGTAAGGAATAATCCGAGATATATAGCGCCGTATTCGGTCTTGTATATATCACCTGTGAGAAGACTTACCATGATAGGCATTGTGTATTTGTCATTCTTTGTGAGAAGAATTGATGGGAGGAACAGGTTGTTCCAGCTTGAAACAAATGCGAAAATTGCCTGTGTAGCCATAGCCGGCTTCATCATTGGAAGTACTATCTGATTGAAGATTCTGAATTCTCCTGCACCGTCAATTCTTGCTGACTGAAGAATTTCCATCGGAAGTGAAGGAATCATGTACTGTCTCATAAAGAATACAGTAGGCGGTGATGCGATTGCAGGAAGAATGATTGCGAGGAAGTTGTTTGTCATGCCGATTTTGTACATGAACTGATAGAAACCGATACTTGTGATTGTTGCAGGAATCATAAGTACGCACATGATAAGTGTGAAGAATGGCTTCTTTAACTTCCATTCATATGCAACTACTGCATATGCTGTCATTGTTGAGAAGTAAACTGTACAAGCTGTTACACCAACTGAAATAATAAGTGAGTTGATAAAGCCCTTCCATGGATTGAATGTCTTACTTGTAAGAACTGCAAAGTTCTTCATAAAGTTTGTTCCAGGAATAAGTGAAATAGCGTGCTGCTGAATCTGTGTTGTACTTCTTGTAGCGTTTACAATCATGATTACAAACGGAATAAGACTGAGGACTGTAAGCAGACCGCAGAATATATACGCTGAAATCAAAAATGCACGGCTTCCGGCATCTTTTTTAACTACGCTCATGCTTATACCCCTTTCTTAGCTGCTTTCTTTGCAGCTTTGATTTCCTTCTGAATCTTAGCCTCGTCTCTGTCACGCATAATCCAGAAGAGAATTGCTGAACAGATTGAGATAATTACAAACATAATCATACTTGCAGCTGCAGCCTTGTTATACATGTAACTTCCGCTGAATGCCTGGTTGTAGATGAATACGTTTGCTGTAAGTGTTGCGTTGTCAGGACCACCATTAAGGTAGAGCTTTGGAATATCGTACATATTAAGACCACCAACGAGTGATGTTACAAGATTGTAGAGAAGTACAGTCTTGATGTTCGGAATAGTAATCTTAAAGAATGTCTGAACGCCGTTTGCACCGTCGATTTCTGCTGCTTCATAGATATCAGGGCTGATACCAAGTACACCGGAAATGAGAATAATCATTGTATTTCCGTACCATGTCCAGAACTGAATGAATGCAACTATGATTCTTGATGCACTCTTGTCAACGCTGAATTGATATGCCGCATCTCTGAGACCGAGTGAAACGAGAATATCGTTTACAGGACCTACAGGATAGCTGAAAAGTGCATTAAAGAGAATAGCAACTGTAGCAGCTGTGATGATGTTAGGCATATAGAATACTACCTTAAAAAATCCCTTGCCCTTGATCTCATTGCTTCTTGATGTGAACCATGCTGTGAGAAGGAGAGCTATAGTAATCTGCGGAATAAAGTTCATAATCCAGATTGCTACTGTATTTTTTAATGAAGTGATAAATGAATTATTGCTGAGGACATTTTTGAAATTTTCAAACGGATCACTCAGGAAGTGCCAGTTATTGTTTCCAAGACCCTTACAGTCTGTGAAGCCGAGTGTAGCAGTGTAGAGTGTCGGATAAAGAGAGAAAATTACAAAAGCCACAATAAAAGGTATACTGAAAAGATATCCGTATTTAGCATAACTGATACCTTTAACCTGCTTTCTTGCCAAAGCAAAAACCTCCTTTTAGCTCATATTCACATAAAGGGGGAACCGAAGAACGGCTCCCCCCCTTCTGTGATAAATATATCAGTTATTCGGTTAATCAGTCAACTGTTACATCAAGGTTATCAGCAACGTTGCTCTTGAAATCCTTGATAGCATCTTCTCTTGACTTCTGACCTGATGTATACTGACGAACCTGGTCACGCCAGAGTGAGTTGATCTTTTCGTCGTACTGTGTGAGGTTCTTACCATTTGCGTAATCGTTTGCAGGAATGAATACGTCGAACATATTCTGACCGCCGAGGAATTCGATAGCTCCGTCTGACTTAGCCATTACAGTACCTGAAGCAACTGAGTCCTTAGTACCGCCTTCGCCGTATGTACCGTTAGCCCACATGTACTGGAGACCTGTCTCTGAGCTGTCGAGTGTGATCCATTCAAGAATCTTACCTACAGCTTCCTTCTTTGAGCTGTCCTTGTTAGCCATGAGCCATGTACCGCCCCAGAAGAAGCCTACAGGTGGTTCACAAACGCCCCAGTCACCATATGTGCCTTCGCCTACAGCCTTACCGCCGCAGTTGTCGCCGAGTGTGTAGTTGATGAGCCAAGCTGGTCCGAAGAAACCAAGAATGCCCTTGTCGCCTTCACCCTTCATATCAGCAAACCAAGCATCCTGCCAGTCCTGTGTATCGTTGTGGTAGCCGTTGTCCTTGAGCTGCTTAGAAAGATCAAGGAATGCTTCACGCTTAGAGTCTATTGTGAGCTTGCCGTCTACGATCCAGCCCTTATCTGAGCTGTTTTCAACAGCATGCCATAAGTCACCGTCACCAGAGATGATGCCGTAGCCCTTAGCCTTGAGATCTTCTGCTGCTTCAAAGAACTTATCCCAGCTCTGTGAACCGCCGCCGATTGCATCTGCTACTGTCTTCGGATCATCTGAACCAAATACATCCTTAGCGATTGAACGTCTGTAGATGAATGCACCGCCTGTAGCCTGGTAGCCAAGACCTACTACATCGCCGTTTGGATTTGTACCAAGGTCTACTGAATACTGAGCAATCTTAGAATCAGCGATTTCCTTGTCGATGTCAATGCCGAGATCCTTGTAAGGAGCAGCATAGCTTGCAGCATCGCCCTGTGTATACTTAAGAACGAATGCAGCTTCTGCACAGTACATATCAGGAGCATCCTTGCCGCCGGCAGCGAGTGCTGAGTCAAGAGCAGGCTGGTAAGCACCGTCTGTTGTAGCGATGATTGTTGTTTCGACCTTGTACTTTGCAGCAAAGTCAGGGTTCATTTCCATGTACTTTTCAACCATGCCCGGAACTTCATCTGTGAAAGCCCAGAGATTGATAACTTCCTTGTCGCCGCCCTTATCATCCTTCTTGTCTGAAGATGATGAGCTGCTGCTGTTGTTTGTTTCGCCTTCATTGCCGTTTTCTGTTGTGCCGCAAGCAGTCATAGAAACGAGAAGTGCGAGAGCTGAAAGAGCTGATAATACCTTTTTCATTTTGGGTGACCTCCATAAAATATAAATTTGTTTTTTTGGAAATTCCGCCTGCAAGATACGGCGGTATCCCCTTATCGTATTCCGGCTATGCCGGAAAAATAAGCAATAAATTAAAGTGTGAAAAGAATGTTGTTTACGATTGACTCGAGCATTTCCTGTCTGCCGCTTGTGAGTGAATCTGTTACTTCACCCTTTTCAAGAGCATACTTTTCAAGATCAGCCATGTTAACCTTGCCGTCAACGATATCCTTACCGATACCTGTTGTCCATGAAGCATAACGATCATCAATGAACTTGTCAATTCTGCCGTCTTCGATAAGCTTGAGAGCAGCCTTGAAACCAAGTGCAAATGCATCCATACCAGCGATGTAGCTGTAGAAGATATCTTCAGGTGTGAAGCTTCCACGACGAGCCTTAGCATCGAAGTTAAGACCACCGTTTGTAAAGCCGCCTGCCTTGATTACTTCATACATACACATTGTTGTATCATAGATGTTTGTCGGGAACTGGTCTGTATCCCATCCGAGAAGAACGTCGCCCTGGTTAGCATCAATTGAACCAAATGCACCGTTTGTTCTTGCTACTGCAAGTTCGTGCTGGAATGTATGCTGAGCGAGTGTTGCGTGGTTAGCTTCAATGTTCATCTTGAAATCCTTGTCAAGTCCGTACTTTCTGAGGAATCCGAGAACTGTAGCTGTATCAAAGTCATACTGGTGCTTTGTTGGCTCCTTTGGCTTTGGTTCGATGTAGAAATCGCCTGTAAAGCCGATTGAACGTCCGTATTCAACAGCCATCTTCATGAGACGAGCCATGTTGTCAAGCTCAAGACCCATGTTTGTGTTGAGAAGTGTTTCGTAACCTTCACGGCCGCCCCAGAAAACGTAACCGTTACCGCCGAGCTTTACAGTTGTTTCAAGAGCCTTCTTGATCTGTGCAGCTGAGAATGCGAATACGTCTGCTGATGGTGATGTACCTGCACCGTGCATGAAACGTGGGTGATCAAAGCACTTAGCTGTACCCCAGAGACACTTTAAGCCTGTTTCATCCTGCTTAGCCTTGATGTAGTCAGCAACTTCATCAAGCTTTGCATTTGTTTCTGCAAGACTGCCGTACTCAGGTGAAAGATCACGGTCATGCCAGCAGAAATAGTCAATGCTGAGCTTCTGCATGATTTCAAATGCAGCGTCAACCTTAGCCTTTGCTCTTTCTGTAGGATCTGCCTGTCCCCATGTCTTGTCTGCTGTACCGCAGCCGAACATATCAGTACCGTCGCCGCCCATTGTGTGCCACCATGAGAGAGCAAACTTGAGATGCTCACGCATTGGCTTGCCATTGATCATTTCATCAGGGTTGTAGTACTTGAATGCGAGTGGGTTTGTGCTGTTTTTTCCTTCATATGGTATTTTACCAATATTGCTGAAATATTCCATTTCTTTGACCTCCGCTTATATATTGATGGAAATTGTCTTTGTTCCCGTGAGTTTTTCACTCAGTTCATCAGGCTGTGAAGTGCCTGCGTAGAGTACAAACTCATTAGATGTCTTAGCTCGAATGCCTTTTTCGTCAACAGATTCAAATGCTCTGTCGTCGATATTAACCTCAACCACCTTGCTTTCGCCCTTTTTCAGATATACTCTTCTGAAACCGCATAAGCTGTAGTTTGGCACGTAATTCTCGCCTATTCCCTTTATGTAGAACTGAACTACGTCCTCTGAGTCACAGTCACCGATATTTGTTACAGTTACTGCGGCTTTCCCGTCAGAGTATTTCAGATCACTGCAGGAAACCTTTGTGTAAGTAAGTCCGTATCCGAACGGATAAAGGATATTTCCTTCAGAATATCTGTAAGTTCTGTTCTTCATGCTGTAATCTGTAAATTCAGGAAGAAGTGATGCATCTTCGTAGAATGTTACAGGGAGCTTGCCTGATGGTGAAACCTTGCCGAAAATAATATTCGCAAGAGCCTTACCGCCAAACTGTCCGGGATACCATGCGTGAATGAGTGCGTCACAGTCTGCTTCAACGTTCATTGCACTGCCTGCGGCAGTAACGATGATAACAGGCTTGTTTTTGCTCATTACAGCTTTTACGAGCTTTCTCTGAGGTTCAGGAAGTCTTAAATCAAGCTTGTCGCCTGATGCGAACTGATTTCCTGTATCTCCCTCTTCGCCTTCGATTGATGCATCAAGTCCGACGCAAAGGATAACAACATCTGAATGTTCAGCGATTATCTCTGCCTCAGAAATTCTGTCATCAGGAAGACCGAGTGCCATTACTCTGTCCTTGAATAAGTGGCTTCCCTCTGAGTAAAGAACTCTTCCGTCGAAAGCATCTTCGATGCCTTCAAGGAATGTTATATATCTGTCTGCTCTGCCGTTGTAATTGCCTTCAAGGGCAGGACGGCTGTCAGCATTAGGACCGATAACACCGATAGTCTTGATTTTGCTGCTGTCAAGCGGAAGAATTCCGTTGTTTTTAAGCAGTACCATTGACTTTTCGGAACATTCAAGAGCATGTTTCTTGTGTTCTTCGCATGAAACAACACTGTAATCGAGATTGTCGAATTCAGTCTTGTCATCGAACATTCCAAGTCTTACTCTTGTTCTCATAAGATGAACACAGGCATTTCTGATGTCTTCATCATTTACGAGACCTTCATTATATGCATTAAGCATATGAATATATGTATTACCACAGTTAAGGTCACAGCCTGACTTAAGTGCCATAGCCGCAGACTCTGTAACTGTCTTTGTAACCATGTGATTTGTGTGGAAATCTCTGATTGCCCAGCAGTCTGAAACGAAATATCCGTCAAATCCCCATTCCTTCAGCTTATTCATAAAGTAGGAATGAGCACATGATGGTTCACCGTTTACTCTGTTGTAAGCACCCATTACACTTTCAACATTTGCCTCTTTGATAAGCGCCTCAAATGCAGGAAGATATGTTTCATTCATATCCTTTTCTGATGCAATTGCATCAAATTCATGTCTGAGCGCCTCAGGTCCGCTGTGTACTGCAAGATGCTTTGCACAAGCCGCAGTTTTAAGAACATCTGAGTTTCCCTGCAAGCCCTTTGTGTAGGCTACACCGAGTCTTGTTGTAAGGAAAGGATCTTCACCGAAGGTTTCCTGTCCTCTTCCCCAGCGGGGATCTCTGAAAATATTTACGTTTGGTGACCATAATGTAAGTCCCTTGTAAATATCTCTGTCATCATGAGCAGAATATTCATTATATTTTGCTCTTGCCTCTGTAGCTGTTATATCTCCGGCTTTCTGAACAGCGTCTTCATCAAACATTGCCGCCATACCGATTGACTGCGGAAACATTGTTGCAGTACCGGCTCTTGCAACGCCGTGAAGTCCTTCACTCCACCAGTTATATGCATTTACTCCGAGTCTTTCAACTGCAGGAGCATCATATTTAAGCTGTGATGCCTGTTCATCAAGTGTCATTCTGTCTGTTAAATCTTCGGCTCTTTCAAGAGGAGAAAGACTTTTATCCCTGTATTTGTCCATATTCATTCTCCTTTATTTAATGTATCCGCTGTATCCGGAAGTATCCTGTGTAAGTTCCCAGGTTTCATTTAAAGATGCCGTTTCACCAGGTTTATACGCTTTCATCTCTCCAAGAATTTCACATTCAAGGAAAAGTCTGTTTGTATAAGTTTCGTAGTTGCAGTCGAAATCAGGATATCTGATATCTTTGTAACCATCAAAACTGATTTTCATTACATTATCTCCCAGAACATACACGACGTTTCCCTCAGTTACATTGAATCCGACCTTGAAAGCCTTTTCAGCTTTCGGATCCTGTCTGAGAACTGCGTATCCGTCATTAAGATCAAATCTCTTGTCCTTAATATCGGAATAGCTCCAGAGCGCCATTGTTCTGTTTGCAAGAAACCCCTTATCTTCTTTGCAGAGCGGAATAATTTCAGTTCCGCCTGCCGCAAGTCCTGTGATGGACCACGGTGCAAATTCAGAATCAGCAGAAGAACAGTTTGTTATTTTGTTTTCAATATGTACTGAATTTTCTCCGACAAATGTGCATTTAAGGCTGAACTGTTTTCCGAATCCTGTTTTTTCAGGAGTAAGAGTAAGACTCTTTCCGTCAAATCCAACATTAACCTTGCTGTTGTCAGGGAAATATGTTTCGGGCATTTTTTCAGGCGCACACCATAATCTGTGACCGCCGTATGCATACCATACACCGTATCCCCTGTTCATCTCATAAAAGTTGCGGTCAACATCTTCGAAAAGCATATTCTTTCCTCCGATGAATCCGAAGAATACTATTCTCGGACCAACATCAACAGTTGCGATGAGTCGGACAACACCGTTTTCATAGCATACACAGTTTCCGAAATTCTTGTAGTCAATTTCACTGCATCTGATTTCCATATAATTCTCCTTGCCTTGCCTTTTGCAAGTATAAAGCAGTGAGTTCATCACTCTGTCAACCAAAATCATTCATTCGGAATGTTTAATTTATAGAATAATATCACACATTGCCCCTTGACTAATATCATTATATAATTTTTGCATAAAAAATACTAATCGTTTATTGCTATACAGTTACCAACAATTGCTGATTTTTCACAATTTATTCAAACAGTCTTTACAAATAATATCATTTTGATGTATAATACTATTAAAAGAAACAAAAGATTTTAGTGTGTTGTCTATTCTAATCGCAATATTGACTAAAATTTATCAATCAGACAATCACAAAAATTGGTTAGGAGATTTTGCTATGATTAAGAATCTTTCCGGTGTTTACGAAACTGTAGAATACGAAAATCAGCGCTTTGTTATGCTTTATGATAATGATGAAGTGGAGGAGTATCCTATCCACTGGCACAATGCCATTGAAATTATCATACCGCTCCATAACGGTTTTACTCTTACATCCGGCGGTAAGACTTACCATTTAAGTGAAAAGGATATTATGATTATTCCGCCCGGAGAACTTCACTATATGCCTGCACAGGACGGAAGAAGAATCATCTTCCAGTGCGACAATTCAGTTATCAGCGAAGTTCCGTCACTTGAATCAATTATGCCTGTTCTCAGCTCTGCACTCCATATCACTCCGCAGTTAAATAAGGAGCTTTACGTTATTTCCAGAAAAAGCATTCTCGATATATATGCCGAATATTATTCAAATGCACCTATGGCTGATGCCAAGATTTATGTATATCTGCTGCATATGCTCACTGCTGTAAGAGAATTTCAGCTTGAAAAGGCTGAAGAAACTTCTGCCGCAAATGCATCAAGTGCCGACGAAAGCAGAAAATTCGGACTTGTTACAAAATATATCAATCAGAATTATATGTACGAACTTCCGCTTGAAAAGCTTGCATCAATCGCAGGCTACAGCAAATACCATTTTTCAAGAATATTCAAGGAATACAACGGTGTTTCGTACATTCAGTACATAAACGGAAAGAGAATCAAGGCGGCTGAAAGACTTATGGCTGACTCATCATATCCTATTACAGAAGTTGCTATGCAGTGTGGTTTTGCAAGTCTTACCACTTTCAACAGAGCATTCAAAAAAGCTAAAGGCTGTACACCTACTGAATTCCGCAAGATGTATAAATACTCCGACTAAACATTAATTGCTGTCAGACTGAAATTTTTAGTCTGACAGTTTTTTATTTAACGTACGCCGAAAAAGTGGCTCAAGCGCCTGTAAATAGCCAAACGTACACGTTTACGCTTTTTTTACAAATTCGGAGATATTTTTAAATGTTATAAATGAGTATCAACTTGAAAAATCGGCGTACGGGGCGTACGTTTTACGGTATATAGCCAAAAGGCAAGTGTTTCAGGCGTACGTTTACGTGTACGTTGATGTACGTCTGAAAACGTGCAGGGCGGTGTTTTGCCGCCCGTTGAGTATTGCAGTTATCCCGTCGGTCAAGCCGAAACAAGTTCTTATGTACCATCCGTAAAACATCGCTTTGCTTGTTTTACTGCCTCTTAGGGAGGGCTTTGCCCTCCCTCGCACACCCTCCCACCAGAGAGGTCTACACCT
>JAKSQU010000023.1 GCA_024403965.1 Ruminococcus sp. | reverse complement strand
ACGGACATTTTTTTAGTTAGTTCTGTTCTTTTTCTTTGCTTTCTTGTTTTCGTACATCTTTATATCTGCTTTATGCATGCATAAAAGCATTTCATCATTTCGGTTACAGTATTCATAACCTGCACTCACAGAAAGCTTGTATGGTTTATCCCACTCTTTATTTGTTTTTTCAACTCTTGCTGTAATTTCCTTTATGTAGTTTTCAGCATCTTCGGTGTCATCAGACGCAAACAGAACAATAAATTCATCTCCGCCTGTTCTTGCTGCCATACTGTATTCGGGCTTTGCTGCATCAAGTATCTTCGCTGCAGTTTTAATTGCAATATCACCTTCGAGATGTCCGAATGTATCATTAATGTATTTGAGTCCGTCAAGGTCAAGACTCATTATACAGAACTGCTGTTCTGTATGCTGTAGTCTTTCATACAGCTTTCTGATGAATCTTTCCATACTTCTGCGATTCGGAATTCCTGTAAGTTCATCAACGTATGACTGCTCACGAAGTGCCTGTACCATTTTGTTTTCAGAAAAAATTCTGATTTTTTCAAGAGCATTTCCGAGTGCAAAATGCAATGGCTTGATGAGATTTTTTATCTTTGAAATATCTTTATTCTGTACAGCCATGTATCCGTAGAAGAATTCCTTGCAGTGCAGTGAAAATACATACATAGGATAAGAATGTTTCCTGTATTCCATCGGAACAATTTCACCTTTATTAAATCTTACATTATAACTATTAATGCCTTTTGATGATACAATTGCTCTCAGGTACATATTCTCAGTACAAGTTACTGTCTTTTCAAATTCAGATGAATTCTTTCCCGATTCGTCGCAAAGACAGAAATACAATGTACCGAAATCATCGGGATGTCCGTATGATTTATTAGTGAGACGCATGTGCACACATGTTACAAGCTCGTCAAAGCTTTCTGCACTTTCAAAATCAAGTCCGAGATATGGACTGAAATTAAGCGCTGAAAGGTAAAGTTCCTTCTGGTCATACAGTTTCTGGAAGCTGTGAAAATCAATATCTTTTTTACATCCGCAGCTGTTTCTGTATTGAATATCAAGCGGTAAAACAACATTTTTTTCGTGCGGTATATTGTTCCATACATCCTTGAAAACATCAAATGCTGCCTGTGAAATTTTGCTTACTGACGCTCTAATACTTGTTATAGGCGGTATGTGATACTGTGCCTCGTCAATGTCATCAAGACCTGATACACAGATGTCTTCAGGAATTTTCAAGCCTCTTTTTGCACTTGCGTTACATACTGAAATTGCCATATAATCGTTTGAACAGATTATTGCCTGTGGAAGCTTATCATTCTTTTTAATGAACCAGTCAACAGCCTCATCGCCTTTTTCACGCCAGTAATCACCATAGAAAACCATACCTTCGGTTACTTCAATACCGAGTTCTTCCATAGTATTTTTATAAGCAGCAAGTCGTCTGTGAGCGTCTTCAAGTTCCATTCTGCCTGTCATAAAGCATACACGTTCTTTTTTATGTTCAACAACAAAATGTCTTGTAATTTCGCAGACAGCATCGTAATCGCCGAGAGTAATGCTGTAAAAACGTTCATCAGGTACTCTGAGAGATACAACAGGGCATTTTGCATTTTCTGCAAGATAATTTGCAATTTCTGTGTCCATACCGGGAATTGCAAAAGTGTCGGGACAGGTAATTATTCCGTCATATACATTAAGGTCAGGGATTGTAAATATTTTTCTTTCAATTTCACCATAAAGTGCATTTGCAACATTTGTGTCAAAATTTGCAATAAAATGAATTTCACAGTCATTTTTTGTCATAATATCAGATAGTTTCTTTGTAAGCTGTGTCTGAAAGTCAACATTTAATTCACCTACAAAGCATAAAATCTTTCTCATACTTCTTCACTCCCGATTTTGCGTTTTCTTTATCTATGCAAACACTCTTATAACATTTATAATTATACCACATTATAAGTATAATTTCAATAAGTTCTTTAAAGAATGTGTTATATT
The DNA here is from genome assembly GCA_024403965.1 of Ruminococcus sp. Taxonomy (GTDB): domain Bacteria; phylum Bacillota; class Clostridia; order Oscillospirales; family Ruminococcaceae; genus Ruminococcus. Next base: position 17,911 of record JAKSQU010000023.1, on the reverse strand, counting down.
TTTGTAAATTAATATAAATTATGCAATAAAAATTACCCCCAGTATACACTGAGGGCGTAATTTTCAGGAAATAATTGTCAGGATGTAATATTTGTTTCTGATTTACGGATATATTATCTGAAAAAAACAGTATATACCAAATCTACAAAAAGTACAAGCAAGATTATCAGTGCTGTTATATTTGCAGTTTTGTCTTTAAGCTTTGCCGTGATTTTGTCAAGAAACGGCTGTATTACATAAAGGAATACTACTCCGCCTATACCAAATCTGATGCTCGGACTTAGTGCTATTCTTGCTTCAAAATTATACTTGTAGTCCGCATATGTCTGCCATGGCCATGAACCGATTATCCATTCACACAAATAGCTTGTCAGTAACTCGATTGCTGTTGCTGTCAGCATTGTTAGTACGAATATTACAGGTATCATTGCTATTTTATGTAATGCCTTTTTTTCTTTTATCAGTCTGTACCATAACAGTATGAATACTACTGCACCAAATCCGTATACGGGAAGCCATGGTCCGAAAAGTACTCCCCTGTTGCTGAACCCCCATTTGTATATAAAGGTTTCAAGCACTACTTCATATATCCATCCTATCATGGCATATACTATGAAAAATATTGTGTAATCTGAGAATTTTCTGAGTTTCATATTTACTCTCCTTTATTTTAGTTTATGTATATATTATAGCATTATAATTTCATCAGGTAAATATGAGTTCTGTAACTATATCCGTTACATTTGTAACTTGTTTGTACGGCAAAGGTTTTCAACATATATTGTACATTGTGTAAAAAAGTATGTGTTTCCTTATTTTTCTTACTCCGATGCTGTAAAACGTATTTCCGATATGTTTATATATGTTCCTTCTTCTTCTGAAATTATAAGTTGATATTCGGAAGGCTCAGGAAGTGCAATGTTTTCAATAGCAGCTGTATTCTCCGTTTTTGACAAAGACACTTCTGCAATACATCCTGAGTTATTAATAAGACGAACAGTTCCTGCATTTTCTTCTTTAGACTCTGTTACACTGTAGTCGACATAGATACTGTATGTTCGTTTTTTCCATTCGGATGGTGTATTGTATTCTCCGATAAGAATATCACCTTCGGTTCCATCTGATTCGAGTATTCCCGTCTTTTCATCTATCTGACCATTTGTGATTTCGTATTTATCAGTGTACGGATAGTCTTTTGAAAAAGTCATTCCCCTTAGTGGAAATCCCGATGAAAAGTCGAGAGGACAGTTTTCTGTGATGTAACAGCTGAAACCTTCAGTCTGACAGCAATATCTGTAATTTGAAGTTATATATTCCGGAATCTCTGAAAAATCTTCAGGTGATGTAAGAAGAATATTTCTGCCGCCTAAATACGCTGATTCGGCTGCGTCAGAGAATGTGTCAAGAACATCTGCTTTTCGGAAGTTGTCGTATATCTGCAACGCTTTAATGTTTTCATGTCTGGCACGAATTATATGAGCAAGAGTATTGTTATGCGGTTCTCCGTAAAATAATATCGTGTCTGTTTTCTCTGCTGATGCTGTGTTTACTATCTCATCACATCTGTTGTCAGAATCGGATGAACTTGTAAGCAGAGTATCCATCTGTGAATAATTAGCCGCCACTGATGTACATATCATTGCTGCACAAACAACGTATTTAAGACGTTTGTTTTTTATTTTGTCCCATAATGAGTCAATGCATACTGTGAAAACAAGCATAAGCATTATGAGCCAGTAAATATGATATCTGCTTTCAAATACAGCAGATCCATATTTGGTGTTTGTAGCTGTAAGAACTATAAGATGACACAAAGCAAAACAGGCAGCCGGACAGATAAGTTTTTTGTTCAGACATTTGTCTTTTGTACGTATGCACCTTATCAATGATGCTGTAAATATGACAAGTGCGGCTCCTTTTGCAAGTGAAACGATACCTTCCAAAGAGAAAACAGCGGTATATTCATTCTGCGGTATTATGCCGAAAATTATCAATATTCCTGTAATGCATGAAAGGATGTTGTCTGTAAATTCTGTAGAAGGACAAAGTGTCATAGCGGTATTGGCGGAATATACATTGAATATCTTTCTTACTGCTATTGCAGGCATAACTGCTGCACAGACTGAAACAAGGAAAATGAGACGTGCATTTATCAGCTTTGAATCCTTGTTTTTTATCCATGTTACTCCGTGAGCGAGCATAAAAGGTGCGATAATCATGATAAGCATATATGATCCGCATGAAATTGTATTGACAGTCAGGAAGAAAAGGAAAATGAGAACAAGCGGAATAGTTTTCACCTTTTTTTCCTTTTTCCAGTCGTAGTCGTAAAATAGCAGCATAAACAGCATGGATATCATTCTGAATGCATACTGACCGGCTGAAACAAACAGCATATTTGCATATTCAAGCTGTCCCGATGTGTAAGGCGTCAGAACCATAACTGCAGCCGATTTTATGAACAGCGGTTTTATCCTGTTCCTTGAAAGAATAAGATAAATAAGCAGAACTGTCAGAGCAATTATGAAGGAATGAAGTATTCCGTATGCTGTATTTATACTTCCTGTGATTTTTGAAAGCGGATATGCCCAGAACACTATACAGTCTGTCTCAAGTGATGAGACAGATTTGTGATCCGTAAGAAACATAGTTCCGCCATTCCACATTTCTGCGGCATGACTTAACACCAGTGCCGAGTCAAAATCAAGAAGATTTACAGAACATGTAAAATTGATAAAAATCAGCATGAATATCTGTACTGCAAGGATGACAGTTACAGCAAATTCGGCTGTTTTATCCGTATTTAGTATTTTATTTTTAGAAGGCATTTATTACCAGACTCCTTAGAATATTATATGAAGACTAACAATATTCTATCACTTTGTCAAAATAAAGTCAATTAATATTTCATACATAATACAGTACTAAAACGACGTTTTTACTGTTAATCATAACATCAGAATATATCATATTCAAAACAATAACGCTCCCGACACCAAAGTGCCGAGAGCGTATATTTTTACTGTAATATAATTACTTAGCTATGTTCACGCAAAAATCTGATTGTGCGAAAACAGATTTTCCGCTTCGTACAGAGTAAACGAGTCTCTGCCGAGTGAAAGCGTGAATTGTGGTCAAGCTGACTCAGCTTGTGAATTACTTCATAGCCTCTTCAACAGCAACTGCACATGCAACTGTAGCACCTACCATCGGGTTGTTACCCATACCGATAAGTCCCATCATTTCAACGTGTGCAGGTACTGATGATGAACCAGCAAACTGAGCGTCAGAATGCATTCTTCCCATTGTATCTGTCATACCATATGATGCAGGACCTGCAGCCATGTTATCCGGGTGAAGTGTACGACCTGTACCGCCGCCTGATGCTACTGAGAAGTACTTCTTGCCGGCATCTGTTCTTTCCTTCTTATATGTGCCTGCTACTGGGTGCTGGAATCTTGTTGGGTTTGTTGAGTTACCTGTGATTGATACGTCAACATTTTCCTTCCACATGATTGCAACGCCTTCTGTTACGTCGTTTGCGCCGTAGCAGTTAACCTTTGCACGAAGTCCGTTTGAATATGCCTTGCGGAATACTTCCTTAACTTCGCCTGTATAATAATCCATCTCTGTTTCAACATATGTGAAACCGTTGATTCTTGCAATGATCTGTGCTGCGTCCTTGCCAAGACCGTTAAGAATTACACGGAGTGGCTTCTGACGTACCTTGTTTGCCTTTTCAGCAATACCGATAGCACCTTCTGCTGCTGCGAATGACTCGTGACCAGCAAGGAATGCGAAACATTCTGTTTCTTCTTCAAGAAGCATCTTGCCGAGGTTACCGTGGCCAAGACCAACCTTACGCTGATCTGCTACTGAACCAGGAATGCAGAATGCCTGAAGTCCTTCACCGATTGCTGCTGCTGCTTCTGAAGCCTTTGTGCAGCCCTTCTTGATTGCTACTGCACAGCCTACTGTGTAAGCCCACTTAGCATTTTCAAAGCAGATTGGCTGAATGCCTTCTACGAGCTTGTAGATGTCAAGGCCTTTTTCCTTACATACATCTGCACATTCTTCAATTGACTTGATACCATACTGTTCAAGAAGAGCAAGAATCTGCTTTTCTCTTCTCTCATAAGATTCAAATAAAGCCATTTTTCAAATCCTCCTTACGCTTTTCTTGGATCGATGATCTTAACTGCGTCAGCAACTCTGCCGTACTGGCCCTTTGCCTTTTCAAATGCAGTATTTGCATCGTCACCAGCCTTGATGAAGTCCATCATCTTACCGAAGTTTACAAACTGGTAGCCGATGATTTCATCGTCTTCGTTAAGAGCAACGCCTGTAACATAACCGTCTGTCATTTCAAGGTAACGAGGTCCCTTTGCGAGTGTACCATACATTGTACCAACCTGTGAACGAAGTCCCTTACCAAGATCTTCGAGGCCTGCGCCTACAACAAGTCCGCCCTCAGAGAAAGCACTCTGTGAACGACCGTAAACGATCTGGAGGAAGAGCTCTCTCATAGCTGTGTTGATAGCGTCACAAACGAGGTCTGTGTTGAGAGCTTCAAGAATTGTTCTGCCAGGGAGAATTTCAGCAGCCATAGCAGCTGAATGTGTCATACCTGAACATCCGATTGTTTCAACGAGAGCTTCCTGAATAACGCCCTCCTTAACATTAAGTGTGAGCTTGCAGGTACCCTGCTGTGGTGCACACCAGCCGATACCGTGTGTGAAACCAGAAATGTCTGTAATCTGTGTAGCCTTTACCCACTTTGCCTCTTCCGGAATCGGAGCTGCACCATGAGCAACGCCCTGCTTTACAGGACACATGTTTTCAACTTCATGAGAATAAATCATAATAGTACTCCTTTCGTTTAAGACTGTTTAATTCAGTCTTAAATAGATATATGAATATTATACAACATTTTTCACGTTTAATCAAGTAGAAAACCAAACAATTATCAAATTCTATGCACTTTATTTATATTTTTGTCTGTTTGCACAAATATTTTTCAACATTATCTGTAAATTTACTAATTGACATTTTAATTCAGTAATGTTATGATATTTCAAATAAATGATGAATATACAGGATATAATCTGCAGGGGCGCACCCGTGTGTGCGCCCGTCAGGTCACAATTTATCTTTCGGGCATACACATGGATCTGCCCCTACACCTGTTTACACCTTCGCTCAACACTTTTTTTACTTTAGGAAAGGAATTTATAATATGTACGATATTGAAAACAGTGTTTACGCACAGAAAGCAAAAAAGCTGTTTACCGACGGCTGCAACTGTTCACAGGCGGTTTTTCTTGCATTTTCCGACCTTTACGGCATTGATGAAAAATCTGCACTTCGCCTTAGTTCTTCATTCGGCGGCGGTATTGGAAGACTCCGTGAAGTCTGCGGATGTGTTTCGGGGATGTGCATGGTTGCAGGTCTGCTTTACGGCTACGATGACATTACTGACCATGAAATAAAATCCGAACACTATGCAAGAATCCAGAAACTGTGTGGAGAATTCTCTGAAATGAACGGTTCTATTATTTGCCGTGAACTTCTCGGACTTGGGGATGCTGATGAAACTCATGTTCCCGAAAAGCGTACTGCCGAATACTATCAGAAACGCCCGTGTGCCGAACTTACGGCTGTTGCGGCGGCTATTATGGAAAAATATATTTCTGAAAATCCTTATAAATAAAATAAACTCCACGGCATTTTTTCATGTGCTGTGGAGTTTATTTTTCGCTTATTATCCACTTATTAAGTATATGCTCTGATACAAAATTCACTTTTTCAACCCAATTATATCGTGCATACTTTCTTCATATTCAAGTGCATCTGCAAGATGTTTTTCATAAACTGATTCATCATTATTCTGAACGGATTTTATTCCCGAAAGGAATTGTCTGCGCTCTCTGTCGGGGAGTGTCATGTAGAATTCAAGTATCTTCTTTTCCATTATGTCAAGATTATATCGTTCTGCTATTGTATCGGCTGACGATTCGGGTGCTGTATCATCAAGTCCAAGAAGATAGTCAGCTGTTACATCATAGAATTTCGCAATGAGCACAAGTATATCAAGTGACGGCTCACGATGTCCAAGCTCGTAATTTCGGTAAGTTGAGTCACTTACTCCTATTGCCTGTGCTACTTCTTTTCCTTTAAGACGGTGTACCTTTCTTAGTCTTTTCAACCTTTTTCCAAGTTCCAAATTCACCACTCCTTTTGTTTCATTCTGAAACATGTCCGTTTGACATATGTCTTCATTTTTGCTATTATATCTGCATATAATCCCTGTCGTACTAATCAGAAAGGAATTTTTCATATGCTTAATAAAACTCTGAATATTATGGTAAACAATTTCAATGCACTTTATGAACACGATATTGTAGGCTGTCTTCTCAGCAAAGGTATTTATGCATATGCCGAAAAATGCCGTGCAGATACCGCCGCAGACATTATAATAAGCAAAAATCCCGACATTTTCCTTTATTACCTTTCTGAATACTGTATGGATATTATTATCTGCATGAAAAAGGTTCTCTCTGCTGAAAATGTTTCAACTCGTTTCGTTATTGTTTCGGATATCAGAAACGGCTGTGTTGAACAGATTTTCTATGAAAACGGTGCGTCATGCTTTATTACCGCTCCATTTGAAAATGATAAGCTGTATTCCGTTATTCAGTCTTTGATGTATTCCCCTGTTTCAATTTGCAACAAGAATCTCAAACAAAAAATAACACGGATTCTTGTTTCATTCGGTATTTCTCCACGAATGAAAGGCTATCATTACATAAGGTCTGCTCTTATAAACGAATTTTTCGACAGAAGCTGTCTGAAAAATATCACAAAGGAGCTTTATCCTAAAATCGCTAATGAATACGGCACTTCTCCGCAAAATGTCGAGCGTGATATACGCTATGCAATTGATACTGCATGGAAAAACCGAGATTCTATCAGTTATGACTTTATTTCACTTGACAAAATCAACTCTCTTGAATCAAAGCCCACAAATTTTGAATTTATCGCTTTTATCTCCGATATTCTGCGTATTGCGGCTGAACCGCCCGACAAATAAATTCTTCTGAATCCGCACTTTATGTGCGGATTTTCTATATCATAATCAAATATTAAACCGCAGTTTTTATATATCATTTCTTATTGAACCTATTATACTACTATATTTTGTTAATTGCAACATATTTTTTACAATTGTGGGTATTTTTTATAAAAATTTTATTTTCGGATTGACTTTTTTAGGTGTTTGATATATAATATAATCAGTAAATCTGGCATTTTTAGGGTCAGATAATGGATATTATTGTTTTTGGATATTTGGTTTAAATGGAGAAATTTAAAGGTGGGTGTGTGTTATGCCGAATTCTGAGAATATAACCCCGAAGGACAAAATTCTTGTCTTAGTCGAATCAAAGGAATACAGAGCATGGCTGAACGAAGTTTTCAGCGAAAAGTACACTGTTCTCAACGCTGCAAACAGTACTGATGCCATGAACATCGTTTTCGCAAACAGTGACATTTGTCTTGCTGTTGTGGATTCTGTACTCTGCGAAATGGATGGTTTTGAGTTTTTCAAAAACCTTAAAGACAGTGGTCTGAATGATTCCTTCCCTTCTATACTCGCATTTGATACTGTTTCAGACAGTTCATTCAGTGTTGCTGTTGAAAACGGCTTCAGTGAATGTGTTTCAAAGCGTGAAAGAAATGCTGTCCTTCTCAATCGTGCAGATAATCTTATAAGCAGAAAAAAAATCTCTGACGAGCTTAAAAAACTCAAAAGTGAAAATACTATTCTGCGCATTAAAGACCATCTCACAGGTGTTTATAACTACGAAGGCTTTAAGGAAAAGGCTATTGATATTATTCGCAGTAATCCTGGGCTGAATTTTGAAATTGCTTTTTTTGATATAAAGTCCTTCAAATATATCAATGAGCTTTTCGGCATTGAAACAGGTAATACTGTTCTGAAACACTGGACTGAACATCTTCAGAGCGTTCTCGGTGAAAATGAAATTCTCGGCCGATATAACAGTGACAGATTTGTCATACTTACTGTTTATGACCCCGAAAATGTTGTTACTCAGCGTTTTGCTGACGCAAGGGACGAAATGGCTGTTTTTCTCGACAAACCGGGCAAGCCTTATAAAATTGATTTCGCAACAGGTATTTATTATCTTACTAATGAAGATAAGATTAATCCCGAAATTGACAAGTTTATCGGTCTTGCTAAAATCGCTCACGAAGTTGCAAGACATAAAAGCGGTACATGTGTCGAGATATGTTCCGAAGATCAGTGGAAGCAATATCTTCTTGAACAGGACATATGCAGTCACCTTGAAGATGCTCTCAAAAACGGCGAAATAACTGTATGGCTTCAGCCGCAGTTTGACTACATAACACGCAAAATCTCAGGTGCTGAGGCTCTTTGCAGATGGAATCACCCTAAACACGGTCAGATCAGACCTGACATCTTTATCAAGGCTCTCGAAAACAGCGGTCAGATCTATCAGCTCGATCAGTTTGTATGGGAAACTGTCTGCAAGCTTCTCAAGGAGCTTCATAAGAAACCATATGCAAAAAATCTCAGCCTTTCAATAAATGTTTCAAGAAAGGATTTTAATCAGGATAAGAGTCCTGTTGAAGTTATCGAGGATTTTATCAATAAATATTCTCTTACACCACAGGACCTTCATATCGAAATTACTGAAAGTGCTCATGATGACAACAATAAAATTCTCATCGAAAGAGTACAGCAGTTTGCAAACAAGGGATTTGTTGTCGAACTTGATGATTTCGGCAGTGGCTATTCTTCAATCAATCGTCTTCAGGACCTTTGTATCGGAATTCTCAAGCTTGACAAGGATTTCGTTCAGTGTGCCGAACACAGCGACAAATCACGCAATATCCTTGAAACAATCGTCGAACTCGGCAAAAAACTTGAATTCATTCTTATCGCTGAGGGTGTTGAAAACGAAACTCAGGCAAGACTCGTCGGTGAACTCGGCTGTCATATTATTCAGGGATTCCTTCTCGGCAAACCTATGCCGATTGATGAATTCTGCAGTCTCCTTGAGAATAATCAGAATAATATCGTCACTGAAGAAACAAAAATTCATAATGCAAGAAAGATTGATGAAGAAATCAGAATCCGTGACGAAAAAAGCATTAACATGGATGAACTGGTTGATGCTCTTCCTGTCGGTGTATTCAGATATGAGGCTGAAGGCGAACAGAAATTCTCTCATGTAAACAACGGTCTTCTTAAACTTCTCGGTTATTCAAGCCGTGAACAGATTAAGGAAAAGCTTGACGATAAATTCATAAACATGGTCTATGAAAAAGACCGTGAGGCTGTGACAGAACAGATTAACCGCTGTATTTACAAAAACGGCTACTATGATTACTGTGAATACCGTATTGTTACTGCTGACAATAATCTCAGATGGGTTTGTGATTACGGTCATCTTGTTACTGATAAATACGGCAAGAAATGGTATGATGTTGTTGTTTGTGACATCGAAAATTTCAAAAACAAAGTCGAAATAATCGATGAACGCAATAAACTTTATGACAGTGTTATTCAAAAGTTCGGTCTGAATATCTTCGTTTATTCATTCGCTGATGACTGTGCTAATGTCTACATCACTAATATTGACGGAACACGTTCAAACAGACTTATTGAAAATTTCAGCACTGAAATGGTTTCAAAGGAATTTATCGCTCCTGAAAGTGCTGATGTTCTTCGTACAGTATTTTCTGTCGTTAAGAACAAGAAAAGAAAGTCCGGCAATTTCAATGTTTCTGCAAGCTTTAAGGGTTCGGTTATGCATAACTATTACTGCGATTATACTGTTGAGTATGATGATAACAATGAACCTGTCAGAATGATTGGTACAGCAAAGAATATTGACTACGTTAATTCCGTAGGCATAAGCGTAAATGCTAAATCCGACCATGATAAAATGACAGGTCTGTTAAACCGCAGTGCTGTAATCAAGGAAATCGAAAGAGCTGTCAGAAAGGGCAGATACGGTACTCTTGCCTTAGTTGAAATCAGCAATTATAATGATTTGTACAGCACTTCCGATACAGTTTCAGCTGATACAGCAGTTACTGCTTTCGCTGATGCTTTAAAGGATTCATTCAGAAAGACAGATATTATCGGAAGATACAGTGATGATAAATTCATTATTTATTTAAGAGGAGTTGTAACATCAGACCCACTCAACGAATTATTTGCAAAAATGCATGCAAACATCAGCAAAATAAATGCTGATATCAGCACAAATTCAGGTTACAGCGTACTTAAAAAGAGAACAAACAGCGTTGACTCAGGTGTCAAACGTGCTGAAGAATCTCTCAGAAATTCTAAGGCAGCACCGCATAATTAATGTGTGAGTATTGCGAAGTAAATTATTTTGTCAGAGTGCATAAAAACGACGCAGACATACTGCCGTATGTCAAGGAGTTTTTGTGTGCTATGACAGAAAAGTTCAAGCAAGACACACACATAGCCGTCAGTCGGTAATTATGTGGTGTTTCCATAAGGTTTAATGAAACACCGCACAGGAGATAATCAATACTATTCTGTGCGGTTTTTACCGCTCCGATTTTTATACAGAAAGGATAATATGATTAATTATATTCAGGTTGATATACTTTGCACTGTTATTGTTATAATCGTTTACTTCTTCACAAAGGGAGAAAACAAAATAATTTCAAACGCACAGAAGGCTCTCAGAAATCTCATTTTTTCTGAAATTATTCTCTGCATTTCTGATATGACGGCATATTATTACAGAGGAACGCACTTTTTACTTTCAAGAGCAATTCTCTATCTCAGCAACAGTATGTACATTGAAATGATTCTCGCATCTTCGGTATTCTGGTTTTTGTACGCTGTGAGCAAAACTGAAACAAGTCTTTCAAAAAATACTGTAAGGCTTTTGTGCATACCATTCTGGGTGTTTACTGCTTTAATGATTGTTAATGTATGGACAGGCATTATTTTTACCATTGACAGCAATAATCTGTACTCAAGAGGCAGTGGCGTTGTCATTCACTGGATTGCAAGCATGATTTACATGACAGGCGGTGTTGCCGTCGCATTCAAAAAAATACTGAGTACTCAGAGTCCTTTGCAGAAGGCTGAATATCGTCCTTTGCTTATGTATGCTGTTGCTCCCCTTGTTACAAGCATGATACAGATGACATCATACGGCATATCTTCTCTGACATGCGGTATTACTATTTCAATCGTACTTATTACTTTCAGCTTTCAGAGTAATCAGATTCGACTTGATGAACTGACAGGAATTAAAAACAGAAAATCTCTCCGTCATTACATTGAAGACCATTTTGACAAGGGTGAACTTACTTTCTTTATGATGGACTTAAACCGTTTCAAAATGATTAATGATGTTTACGGACACTATGTCGGTGACCTTACTTTACAGGCGGTTGCAAAGTCAATCAGAAAAACCTGTGGTTCATTCAGCGAAAAGCTGTATTTCTGCCGTTACGGCGGTGATGAGTTTCTCATAATCGGCGAGGATATTTCTGAAACATCCGCAAAAAAGGTTGAGGAGGCACTCAGAAAAGGTGTTGCCGAAATTGTTATTGATGAATTAAAGGGTACTCAGCTTGAAACAAGTGTGGGTATTGCTGTCGGAAAATGCAGTAATATACAGGAATATACCGCTTTACTTGAAAAGGCTGACAAGTCTATGTATGAAGACAAGCAGAGATTAAAGGCGATGAGAAACAGTTAAATAACATTGCCCGACGAAAAAAATTACCGTTCAACAACTATAAAACAAAGACAGGAGGATTTCATAAATGTTTCCTAAAAAGAATCTCGGTGCTGTGGGGGTTATGAGTGCTTTTCTCGGTCTCACCGCTACACACATTATTACGTTTATAATTTATATTCTGTGTTTCAGAAACGGCGGTTACACAGACGGCTTTGAAACTGCTGTGACTCTTGTCGGCATTGCTGAAATGCTCCTGTATTTCGCTCTGACAGGCTTTTTCGGTCTGCTTTTCGTTTACAGCGACGACGGATATTCTGCGGCAAGTCTGATTTTTTCTGCTCTTATTTCCATACTTGCTCTTTCGGCACGTTTCAGCATTGTTTCATCAAATACTGAGATTTTCAGAATGCTTTCATTTATAATAAATCTTTCAATTCTCGGATTATTTGCTGTGTATGCCGTAAAACTGAAAAAACACGGCATGAAACAGCTTTCGGTTACTGCACTTTGTTCGGGTGCGTGGCTGTCATTCATTTATATCGGTTTTAAAAGTCTTGCCGAAAACAATCTTTCAGAACAGAGAGTTTTCATTCTTTACGGCTTGACCGCTCTTATTTCTGCTTTCTGCTACGGTGTAGGATACTACTCACAGCGTCAGACATTTGAGCCTTATGTTGAGGATTGATTATACGAAAATTCTATATTCGGTCAAGCCGAGATTTATTAAGTAAAGCGTTACTACGTTCGCTTTACTACTTTATCAGGGGGACTGGTCTACATCTCTCCGGACTCTGGTTGTATGGCGGCTTCGCCGCATATCTTTAATTATTATTTATTGCGAAAGGACATACTATGCCTGATATTATCAGAATAAACAGTACATTTAAGAAAGAACTTGAAGTATATATGAATAAATCTGAGCCTGCGCTCAGACACTGGAATGAACCTGAACTCGGCTACTTTATTGCCGAAAGTCCTAAGGTCATTGAACGTGCTCTGTCAGCAGGCTATGAACCTGTTTCACTTCTCATGCAGGATAAGGATATTGAGGGTGAGGCTGCGCAGATTGTCGCTATGTGCGGAGATATTCCGCTGTATACCGCAGGTTTCGACGAAATAACAGACATCACGGGTTTCAATCTGATAAGAGGTGCTCTCTGTCTGCTCAGACGAAAAATTCATCCGACAGTTGCTGAGGTCTGCAAAAATGCAAGGCGTATTGCTGTACTCGAAAACGTGGTAAATCCGACAAATGTCGGTGCTGTTTTCCGTTCAGCCGCCGCACTTAATATGGACGCTGTTATTCTTACTCATAATTGCAGTGACCCGTTATACAGACGCTCGACAAGAGTAAGCATGGGAAATGTTTTTCTCGTTCCGTGGACTTATATTCCCGAAAATGAAATGAATTATCCCGAAATTCTGAATAATCTCGGCTTTAAAACTGTTGCTATGGCTCTTACAGACAATTCTGTAAGCATTGAAGATGAAAAACTCAATGCTGAGGACAGGCTTGCTGTAATTCTCGGTACTGAGGGCGAGGGACTTCTCGATTCTACTATTGAATCCTGTGACTACACAGTAAAAATACCAATGTCAAACGGAGTTGATTCTTTGAATATTGCCGCCGCAAGTGCTGTGGCTTTCTGGCAGCTTGGTGTACGAAAGGAAAAGTGATTATTATGAAAACTATCAAATGGGGCATTATCGGTACAGGTAAAATTGCTCATCAGTTTGCAGCAGCTTTAAAGGGTACTGAAGGCTGTGAACTTACTGCTGTTGCATCAAGAACTCTTGAAAAAGCTGAAAAATTTGCTAAGCAGTACGGTTTCAGCAATGCATACGGCAGTTACAGGGATTTCGCTGAAAACAGTGATGCTGATGTTGTTTATATCGCAACCCCTATGGCATCACACTACGGCGATGCTGTTCTCTGTCTTGAAAACGGCAAAAATGTTCTCTGTGAAAAGACTGTTACTCTCGACACTGAACAGTTTGCTGAAATTATTGCTCTCGCTAAAGAGAAAAATCTTTTCTTTATGGAAGCTATGTGGATGAAATGCCGTCCTGTTTATCTTAAAGTACTGGAATGGATAAAGTCCGGAAAAATCGGCAATGTCCGCTATATCAAGGCTGATTTCAGCAACTATATTCCTTATGACAGCAATGACAGACTTTTCCGTCTTGACTGCGGCGGCGGTGCTTTGCTTGACCTTGGCGTATATCCGATTACTCTCACTCATGCGATTCTCGGTATGCCTGGTGAAATTGTCAGTGATGCATATCTCGGCAAAGACGGAGTTGATTTACACAACACAATTACTATGCGCTACAAAGACGGAATTTTTTCTTCAATGGACAACGGCTTTGAAATTCAGCTTTCAAATAATGCCATTATTTCGGGTGATGACGGCTATATCACTCTCGGAAGATGGTTCCATTGTACAAATGAAGCTGAGCTTTTCAACAGAGCAGACGGAACTGTTGAAAAGTTCGTGTGTGAACCTTTAATTAACGGCTATGAGTATGAAATCATGGAAGTAAACAGATGTCTTAACGAAGGTCTTAAGGAAAGTCCGCTTGTTCCTGTTAACGAAACCATGGAAATTCTCGGAATTATGGACGAATGCCGTAAGCAGTGGGGGCTTGAATTCTAAATTCTGATATTTGTATATTATTAAGGCTGACCGATGTGATGGGTCAGCCTTTTATTTTTCATATACAGTAATACTCCCCTAAAAATCTGAATATACTTTGAAAGAAAAGATTTCAAGGAGGCTTGTGTATGGAACTTAAAACAAACAGGGAAAGTGTGCCTGTTGCGGTATATGTCCCCGACATTGTACAGGAACAGAATATTGAACTTGATTACATTCTTCCCGATTACTATCCCGATATTTTTCGTCTTGTTCACTGTGAGGTTAAGCCTGTTGTAACAGGATATTCCGTTTCGGGCGACAAAATCAGCTATGAACTGAGATGTGATATCAGAATACTGTACTGCGGTGAGGGAGGTTCACTTTTACAGGTCGTTCAGCAGAAACAAAGCTTTACTAAATCAGCTGAAATCGGACGAAACTGCGATAATGCCGAAATATCAGTTATTCCGAAAACTGACCACATAAACTTCCGTGCAGTAAACAAACGCAGACTTGATATGCGTGGTGCGGTTTCTGTAAGAATAAAAATATCCTGTGACGAAACTAAGGAGGTTATCTCTGACGCAGAAGGAATGAATATTCAGCTTAAAAAAAGTCCTGTACAGTTTGCGTCAAAAAAGCTGAATGCTGAAAAAATTGTTCAGATAAATGATGAAATCGAACTTTCAGATACTCAGCCCGAGGCGGTTAATATTATTTCAGTAAGGTGCAGAGCAGATGAATGTGAACATAAGCTTGTGTCTGGAAAACTCCTTGTGAAAGGTACGGTTACAGCTGATATTCTCTATTCATGTGAGCAAAACGGCATGAATTCCGCAGAGCCTTTAAGCTTTGACCTTGCATATAGTCAGATTGTTGACATCGACGGAATTGACGACAGCTGTATATGTAAAGTTACTCCCGAAATACTTTGCTGTGATGTTTCTCCTGTGGCTGACAAAAACAGCGAAAACAGGCTGTTAAGCTGTGAAACTGAATTAAGACTTGTCTGCAAGGCTGTCAAAACATCTTCGGTTATGCTCGTAACAGACGCATTTTCAACAGTTTATCCCTGTGAGGCTGAGTATACGGAAATCCGTGCGGAGAAAATACCGATTTCTGCAATTGAAAATTTCAGACATACGGCTGTACTCTCAACAGGTGAAAATACTCCCGATAAGGTCTATTCAATATGGTGTTCACCGAAAAATATCAATGCTCATATAACCGATGACGGAAAAGCTGTGGCAGTAAGCGGAATGCTCACATATTCAACAGCTGAAAAAGATAAAAACGGCAATATAGTAATGCCGCAGCACGACGAAGCATTTGAACAGATTATCGAAATGGCTGATTTAAGCACTGATAAGCCTGTTTCAGCAGATGTGAAAATAAAAGACGTTTCCTACAATATCGGCAGTGACGGAAATTTAACTGCCGTGGCTGACATTTCAGCAGAAATATTAACCTGTGGTGCGGAAAGCATTCGGGTGGTTTCGGAAATTTCAGTAGACGACAGCATTAGAAAAAAACGTGACAGCGACTATGCAATCAAGCTGTATTTCAGTTCGGGAAACGAAGATATCTGGGATATTGCAAAACGTTACAGCACAAGTGTGAATGCTATTCTTGAAGAAAATGATATCACAGGCGATACAGCAGATGAAAACAAAATGCTGTTGATTCCGATTGTGTCATAACCTTGGCAGAGGGAGAGTAATATGGTTAAAGATATTTACAGCAACATTGCTGAAAGAACAGGCGGAGATATTTACATAGGAGTTGTAGGACCTGTAAGAACAGGTAAATCAACATTTATAAAACGTTTTATGGAGTCGCTTGTAATTCCGAATATTTCAAGTGAGTATATGCGTGAACGTGCAGTAGACGAACTTCCGCAGTCTGCCGCAGGCAAAACTATTATGACAACTGAACCGAAATTCATTCCCGAAGAGGCTGTTGAAATCAAAATCGGTGATGTTGCAAAAATGAACGTAAGGCTGATTGACTGTGTAGGATACATTGTTCCGAGTTCACTCGGCTATATTGAAAATGAACAGCCGAGAATGGTTATGACATCATGGTTTGACAAGGAAATACCTTTCAATATGGCGGCGGAAATAGGTACTCAAAAGGTTATTACAGACCATTCAACAATCGGACTTGTTGTGACAACAGACGGCTCAATCAACGATATACCGAGAGAAGAATATGCTGAATGTGAAGAGCGTGTAATAAGAGAGCTGAATGAACTCGGCAAGCCTTTTGTAGTAATTCTTAATTCTGCACAGCCGAAATCACAGGATACAGTAAAGCTTGCCGCAGAATTAACCGAACGCTACAGCACAAAGGTGATACCGCTTAACTGTCTTGAACTTGACGAAAATGACATAAGAAACATTATAAGTGAACTGCTGTATTCGTTCCCTATAAAAGAAATAAATATCCGCACAGCAGGATGGATAAATTCACTTGAAAAAGGTCACTGGCTGAAAACCGAAATACTTGACTGCATAAGGAATGCGGCTGAGAATATTAAACTTGTGCGTGAGGCTGAGTCGGCGGCACAGGCAATGTCACGCTGTCCGAATGTAATGAAAGCTGAAATAACTTCCATAAACCTTGGAACAGGTTCGGTTACAATAACAGCTGACCTTGACAACAGCCTTTTCTACAGAATACTGGGTGAGGCAACAGGAGTTGAAATTGAAAGTGAAAGTGACCTTATGCCGTTGCTTATGGAACTGAATGAAATAAGAAGAAAATATCAGCGTCTTGAACCTGCACTTGCCGAGGTAGAGGCAACAGGCTACGGAATTGTAATGCCCGAAACTGAAGAGCTTACACTCGAAGAGCCGAGAATTATCCGACAGGGCGGAAAATACGGAGTAAAGCTGAAAGCGTCTGCTCCTTCACTGCACCTTATGAAAGCTAATATCAATACAACAGTTAGTCCGATAGTAGGCACTGAAAAACAATCCGAAGAGCTTGTGATGTATCTGCTTGACGGCTTTGACAATGACCCGACTAAAATATGGGAAAGCAATATTTTCGGCAAGTCACTTCACGAGCTTGTAAATGAAGGTCTTCACAGCAAGCTGTATAAAATGCCCACAGACGCAAGACTTAAATTACAGGAAACTCTTGAAAGAATTATCAATGAAGGCTGTTCGGGGCTGATTTGTTTTATACTTTAAATCAACAACACAGTTACATTAAAATACGGCGCAGTTCAACATCTCTGAAACTGCGCCGTATTATCATAATATCACAAAAAACAAGTCTTTCCTGTCGGGGGCAAAGTTAACTATTTTATTAGTGCCGTAGGCTATAACCTTTCCGTCATTGTTTCCGCTTACGGCTATTGTGTAATTGCCGTTCATTCGGTGTGCTATTGAAAATCTGCTGTATGCCCTGTCTCCTGTCAGTATGCTTATCGGCTCGCCGTCTGCTAAATTCATAGCAACGCTGACGGAGATGCACCGAATA
>JAKSQU010000022.1 GCA_024403965.1 Ruminococcus sp. | reverse complement strand
AATTCAATTTACAGAAAAGGAGTAATTACCATGACAAAAAGACTTTATAAAAAGAGCGACAGCGCATTTATATGCGGAGTATGCAGCGGACTTGCAGACTATCTTGATACTGATGTAAGTCTTATCAGACTTGGAGCAGCTATACTTGCACTTGGTTCATTGGGTTCAATGGCGCTTATCTATCTGCTTGCGGCAACTATTCTGCCCGACAAGAATGAATTATGAGTGAAATAAAAAAAGGCGACGTTCTCATGCACAAACGCTACGGAAAAGGAACTGTGCTTGATGTTCTGCCTATTAAAGATGACGTAATAGTAACGATTAAATTTGAAAACGGCGCAGTAAAAAAGCTGTGTGCTGAAATATGCGGATTGGAGAAGGCTGATGATGGACAAAATATGGGAAGAAATGTACAATGCGGCGAAAGCGGTGCAGAATAAAAAAGAAGTAAACGGCTATTTTTCAGCAGGAGAAGTTTCGGCGGCAGTTCTTTCGTCAAGCGGAAAAATCTACACAGGAGTATGCATAGATACATGTTCGGGACTTGGAGTATGTGCTGAAAGAAATGCGATATTCAACATGATAACAAACGGCGAATACGAAATCAGCAGAGTGATTGCACTAATGCCCGACGGCTCAACAGGAGCCCCCTGTGGAGCGTGCCGAGAACTTATGGTACAGCTTATGGCAGGAAAATACAGCGATGTTGAAATTATGCTTGACTACAAAACAGGCAAAACAGTTAAACTCAGCGAGATTACTCCGGAGTGGTGGATTAGCTGACTTTTTAAAAAGTGTTTTAAAATGAAGACTGAAAACGCGTATCGGCGGAAATTCGTTGTTTTTATTAATTTTTATCATTTACATCTGTCCACGACAGACGTACAAGCGTATTACCCAAAAATACACAACAGAGCTTGCCAAAATTTTAACATCTGTCAATTGATTTTGACGAAAAATTGCACTATAATATTTAATGTGAAAAAATAACCGTAAAGGAATGAATATATAATGGGTATTAAAGTTGTTAAATTCGGCGGAAGTTCACTTGCTGACGCTAATCAGTTCAAAAAGGTTGCTTCAATTATCAAGAGCGACGAAAAGAGAAGATTTGTTGTTCCGTCTGCACCGGGCAAGCGTTTTTCAGATGATATCAAGGTTACTGATATGCTTTATAAGTGCTGTGAGCTTGCAGGCAGCGGTGTTGACTTTACAAATGATTTTCAGATGATTAAAGACCGTTACAACGGCATTATCGCTGATTTAGGCATTGATATGTCTCTCGATGAAGAATTTGATGCTATCGTTAAGGAATTAAAGGCTCGTCCTTCAAAGGATTTTGCTGCAAGCCGTGGTGAATATCTCAATGGTAAGGTTCTTGCTAAGTATCTCGGATTCAATTTCGTTGATGCTGCTGACGTTATCGTTTTCGATACAAACGGCAATCTTCTCCTTGACGAAACAGTTAAGGCTGTAAGAGAAAAGACTAATGGTCTTGACAATGCAGTTATCCCCGGTTTCTACGGACGTACAACAGAAGGCTATATCAAGACTTTCTCAAGAGGCGGTTCTGACGTTACAGGTTCTATCATTGCAAATGCTGTAAGAGCAGAAATCTATGAAAACTGGACAGACGTTTCAGGTTTCCTTGTAGCTGACCCGAGAATAGTTGAAAGACCTGATGTTATCAGCGTTATCACATACAGAGAACTCCGTGAGCTTGCTTACATGGGTGCATCTGTACTTCACGAAGACGCTATTTTCCCTGTTCGTTCAGCAGGTATTCCTATTAATATCAGAAATACAAACGCTCCTGAAGATGACGGTACAATGATTGTTTCAAATGACCATGATTTCAGTGACGAAGATGTAAAGCACACAATCACAGGTATTGCAGGCAAGAAGGGATTCAGCACAATCAATATCGAAAAGGCTATGATGAACAACGAAACAGGTTTCGGCATGAAGGTTCTCAAGGTTCTTTACGATAACGGACTTTCATTTGAGCATATGCCGTCAGGTATTGATACAATGAGCATTACACTCAGCACTGAAAAGCTCGCTCCTGTAAGAGAAAAGGTACTTGCAGAGCTCCGCAAGACAGTTGAGCCTGACCATCTTGAAGTTGAAGACGGTATTGCAATTCTCGCTGTAGTAGGACGCAGAATGAAGAATACAAGGGGTACTGTTGCAAGAATTTTCGCTGCAATGGCACACGCAAGAATTAATGTAAAGCTTATCGACCAGGGTTCAAGTGAACTTAATGTTATTATCGGTGTAAGCGAGCATGAACTCCCGACAGCAATCAGCAAAATTTACGATATGTTTATCAATTCTGAAAAGATTGACTGATTGATTGATACAGAATAATTTAAGGGCAGATTTTTCAAGATATGAATAATCTGCCCTTTTTTGCTGTGTTTGATAAAAATTATATATTTACCTTGACGTTTTAATATAATAGTGTTATAATTATATTATCTGTATAGATTGTTAAGGGCGTAAAGCGATACATATAAATAACATGCCCGAAAGGAGTTTATTTCAATGGGAAAATATTTCGGTACTGATGGTTTCAGAGGAACAGCAAATGAGAATTTAACTGCTGATCATGCCTACAAGGTAGGACGTTTTCTTGGATGGTATTACGGCGAACTTAAAAGACAGAACGGTGATGATTCTGCTCCGAGAATTGTTATAGGCAAGGACACAAGACGTTCAAGCTATATGTTTGAATATTCACTGGTAGGCGGTCTTACAGCATCAGGTGCTGATGCTTATCTTCTTCACGTTACAACTACACCGTCTGTTGCATATATTTCAAGAGTTGACAGCTTTGACTGTGCTATTATGATTTCAGCAAGCCACAACCCTTACTATGATAATGGTCTTAAACTCATCAACGGCAGCGGCGAAAAGATGGAAGATTCAGTTATCGAACTCGTTGAGGCTTATCTCGACGGAAAGCTTAATGCTTTCGGTAAGGAATGGACAGAACTTCCTTTCGCAAAGGGTGACAAAATCGGCAGAACAGTTGACTATGTTTCAGGCAGAAACCGTTATGTAGGCTATCTTATTTCACTCGGTATGTATTCATTCAGAGGAATGAAAATCGGTCTTGACTGTGCAAACGGTGCATCATGGAATATTGCAAAGGCAGTATTTGACGCACTCGGTGCAGAAACATATGTTATAAATGCTGAACCTGACGGCGTAAATATCAACGAAAATGCAGGTTCAACACATATTGAGGTTTTACAGAAATTCGTTGTTGAAAAGGGACTTGATGCAGGCTTTGCATTTGACGGAGATGCAGACAGATGTCTTTGTGTTGATGAAAAGGGCAATCTTATTTCAGGTGACCACATTCTCTACATTTACGGCAGATACTTAAAGGAAAGAGACAAGCTTGTAAACAATACAGTTGTTGCAACTATCATGTCAAATTTCGGACTTTTCAAGGCATTTGACGAAATAGGCATTGAATATGCAAAAACAAAGGTAGGCGACAAGTACGTTTACGAATACATGAAGGAAAACGGCTGTATTCTCGGCGGTGAACAGTCAGGACACATTATTTTCTCAAAGTATGCGTCAACAGGCGACGGTATTCTCACAAGCCTTAAAATCATGCAGGTTATAATGTCACGCAAGAAGAAACTCAGCGAACTTGCTGCGCCGTTTGCAGAATATCCGCAGGTACTCGTAAATGTAAGAGTAAAGGATAAGGCAGCTGCACAGGCTGATGCTGATGTACAGGCAGCAGTAAAGAATGTTACTGACGCTCTCGGTTCAACAGGAAGAATTCTTGTCCGTGAAAGCGGCACAGAGCCTGTAGTTCGTGTAATGGTTGAGGCAGAGGATAAGGAAACCTGTCAGAAATATGTTGACGAGGTAGTTGATATTATCCGCAGAAACGGACATACTGTCTGAAATTTCATTAAACTATTGACGTTTCAGATTATTAATGATATAATGATAAAAGTCACGCAAAATTGACAAAACCATATAATCAGGAGGAAAAAATGGAAGACAATAAAAATGTGAATATTATTCTGAAAAATGAGGAGGATGACAAGGACTCCGTAGTTCTCAGTTTTTCTACTCTTATCAGAATGTTCAGAAAGTTCTTGGCAGTATGGGTTGCACTTGCTGTATTATTTGCGCTTATCGGCGGTGCATTAGGTGCATATCATGTGTTTACAGATAAGGACCCTGTACGTGCAAAAGTAAGCTTTACATACAGCGGCATTGAAAAGGGACTTGACCCGTCGGGCAAAAAGTTTGATGTTCATGACATTAAAAATCCGACTGTAGTTGAAAGAGCACTTACTGCCCTTGATATGGATCTTGATATTGTTGATGACATCAGAAACGGTATTTCTATCAGCGGACAGATTCCTGAAAACGCATGGCAGAAGATGTCAACATATAAGAATGTTATGGAGACAGCTACAAGCGGTAATCTTGCTGCTGCGCAGGCTATGCTTGAAACACAGGGTACAATTAATCCTACAATTTTTAATATTCATTTTGATTATTCAAAGACAGGTCTTTCACGTTCAAAGAGTGTTGAAGTACTTAACAGAATGCTTGATGAATACAGCAACTATTTCTATGAAAAGTACGGCTTTAATGAAATGTTAGGTACATCTGTTCCTGCTGTTGACAGTTCTGACTATGATTATTCAGAGCAGATTGATATTTTTGAAAATACACTTACAACTCTTACAAAGTATGTAAAGAATCTTTCAAACGAAGATACAAATCTTTTCCGTTCAATTGAAACAGGCTATACTTTCAATGACCTTTACAGAGCAGCTCAGACAATAAGCGATATTGACCTTGACAGAATTTCATCATATATCACAGTAAACAATCTTACAAAGGATAAGGATGCTTCAATTGCTTACTATGATTACAGAATTGATGCTCTTACAAGATCAACAACCGCTCTTCAGGACAGACTCAATACAATTGAAAATTCAATTGAGAATTATGAAAAGGATACAATCCTTATCTTCGGAAACGGCACAGACGGAAACAATACTTCATATTCACAGGCATCTGATGAATATGATACACTTATCAAGCAGAGAGTAAATACATCTACTGAGCTTGCTGAAACAAAACAGCGCATCAAGTTCTATGAGACAAGAAAGAGTGCTCTCAAGAACAACCGCTCAGGTACAAAGGCTCAGGCTGAAAAGGTTGAAGCTGATCTTGCAAAACTCAGCGACAAGGTTATTGATCTTGTTAAGCTTACAGAGATTACAGCTGATGAGTATTATGAGAATGTTCAGTACAAGAATGCTTATAATGTAATTGTTCCTGCTACAGCAGACACCGGTGCAACTATAAAGGCTATCATCAATGCTGCTAAAAAACCGCTCATCCTTCTTGAAGGTGCACTTGTATTTGTTTACTTTGCAGTTGTATTTGTAAAGGCTCTTATTGCTGATACAACAAAGTCAGGCAGATCAAAGAAGGAAGAATCAGAAGAAAAATCTGATGACAAAAAGGATAAGGACAAGAAATAATCATTGATTTAAAGTGAGTCTGAAAAGGCTCACTTTTTTATTCCGTAAATTTCAACGGAAATCAATTTTTTAAAAATGATGATATTTTGTCGTCGGGTTACAATGCAGCTTTCGGGCGGACACACGGGTCCGCCCCTACAGACACCTGATTGATTTTCATGGTAAATTTCAAAAAAACACTTGATTTTTGGAAAATAACGTGCTATAATATATATGTTAATAGTGTAGTAAAAGACCGGAAAACTTCCGGTCTTTCGTTTATATTAACAACATCTGAAGATTACAGAAAGGAGATTACAGCTTATGAAATTCAAAAAATTCGGCAGTACTGAACAGAAGGTCTATGACCTTATCCGTCCGATTACAGATGAACTGGGATATTTTCTCTGGGATGTCTGTTATGAAAAAGAGGGTGCTATGTGGTACCTGAGAGTCTTTATCGATCAGGACGAGGGAATAGGTATTGAGGACTGCGAAAGGGCTACTGCTCCGATAAGCGATATTCTTGACGAAAAAGATCCGATTTCTCAGAGCTATATGCTTGAGGTAGGCTCTGCCGGTCTTGAAAGAGAGCTTGTCAAGGAGGAACACTTTGAGGTCTGTATCGGTGACACTGTCAGACTTCGTTTCTTTAAAGCCGTTGACGGCGAAAAGGAAATTATAGCAGAGCTTAAAGGCGCAGACAGGGAGGGCGTTACTGTCATCCTTGAAAACGGCGATGAAAAAACATATTCACTCAGCGATATAGCCTGTGTTAAGCTGTATCTCGATTTCTGAGAAATTTATAATATTGGAGGAATTAACCAAAATGAATAAGAATAATGCCTTTTTTAAGGCGCTGGAGTCACTCGGAGAAGAAAACAGTGTTGGTACAGAACTTCTCATCGAAAAAGTAAAGTCTGCTATGCTCAAGGCTGCAAAGAGAGCTTATCCGCACAGCGAAGAACGTATCAGAGTTGAAATTGATGCAAAGTCAAAGAAATTCGCTATGTATATCGTTCAGGATATCATTGATGATCAGCCTTTTGATGAAAACGAAATCAACATTGATGCTGCAAAGCTTATTGACCCTAACGCTATGATAGGCGGTACTATTCTCAAGGAAATTGATATCTCAAAGCTCGGCAGAATGGCTGCTCTTTCAGCTAAGCAGTCTATCAAGGGCGATTTAAGAGAAATCAGCAGAGAACAGATGCTTGAAAAGTTTGAAAAGAGAGAGCATGACTGCATTACTGCAAAGGTTACTCAGGTTGAACCCGGCAGCGGCACTGTTACTGTTGTATTCGAGGGTACTGAGCTTTATCTTTTCCGCAAGGAGCAGATTCCGGGCGAAGTTCTTGAAGAAGGCAAAAATGTCAAGATTTATGTTACAGGCATCGTAGGAAAGAACAAAAAGCCTGTTGTTAAAATCTCACGTACTCATAAAGACCTTGTTAAGAGACTCTTTGAAATTGAAGTTCCTGAAATCTATGAGGGAATTATTGAAATCAAGGCTATCTCACGTGAGGCTGGTTCAAGAACAAAGATTGCCGTATGGTCAAATGACCCTAACGTTGATGCTGTAGGTTCATGTATCGGTGAAAAGCGTTCAAGAATTCAGGCTATCGTAAATGAACTCAGCGGCGAAAAGATTGATATTATTCCATGGAGTGAAGAACCTGCAAAATTCATTGCAAAGTCACTTGCTCCTGCTGAGGTACTCAAGACAGTTATTCTTTCAACAGAAGAAAAGAACTGTATGTGTACAGTAATCGTTCCTAACAATCAGCTTTCACTTGCTATCGGCAACAAGGGACAGAATGCAAAGCTTGCTGCAAAGCTCACAGGCTACAAGATTGACATCAAGCCCCGTTTCGACAGCATTACAAATGAAGAGGCTCCTGAAATGAGCCCTGATTTCGTTCCGCCTGTAATCGTGAATACAGAGGAAACAGCTGAAACAACTGCTGAGGAAGTAACAGAAACAACTGCTGAGGAAATCACAGAAACAGCTGAAACAGAAGTACAGACAGAAGAAACAGCAGCAGAGGTAACAGCTGAAACAGAGGAATAATTGCATGAAACCTAAAAAAATTCCTATGAGAATGTGCCTTGGCTGTAACGAGATGAAACCTAAGCCTGAACTTATCAGGGTTGTAAAATCTCCTGAGGGAGATGTAAGCCTTGATTTTGTCGGAAAAAAGTCAGGCAGAGGCGCTTACATCTGCCGCAGTGCGGAATGTTTTGAAAAGGCTCGCAAGACAAGACGATTTGAAAAGGCTTTTTCCTGTAAAATAGACGAAAGTGTTTATGAGGTGATGACTGATGAACTCTCAAAGCAGTCTTAAAACCGCTAATCTGCTCGGCATATGCATTAAGGTGTGCAAAACGGTAAGAGGCTTTGTCAGTGTATGTGAGGCAGTTAAAAAAGGCACTGTTTTCTGCGTGCTTACAGCCTGTGATGCATCTGAAAAAACCATCAAGGAAATCTCCTTCATATGCGGAAAATATGATACAGCCGTTTACGCATCACAGCTTTCAAAGGACGAACTTGCTGTGCTTTGCGGAAAAACATCGGCTGTTATCGGTGTAACAGACAAGGGCTTTTCTGACGGATTCGGTAAAATTCTCTCAGAATAAGCGAGGCAATACAGTAAATCATACTCCGTCAGTACGGACGGACATATATATTTGGAGGTAATCAAGCCTATGGCTAAAAAAATAAAATTAAGCGATGCAGCTAAGGACCTTTGTATTTCATCACAGGAACTTATAGACTTTTTCGCAGAAAAAGGCGAAGTTAAGAAAAAGGGTGCATCTCTTACTGAAAAGGAAATGAACAGAGTTCTTGAATTTTTCACAAAATCCAATGAGGTAAAGTCTCTTGATGATTATTTTGCATCAAGAAATGAACCTAAGCCTGAAAAGAAACCTGAGGCTCCTGAGGAAGAAAAGAAAAAGGATAAGAAGAAGGAAGACAAAAAGGAAGAAAAGTCTTTAAAGAAGGAAAAGAAGTCTGACAAGGACGAAAAGAAAAAGGATAAAAAGGAAGATAAACAGGATAAAAAGTCTGAGAAGAAGGAAGAAAAGCAGCCTAAGGCTGAGACTAAGGAAACTCCTAAGGCTGAACCTGAAAATAAGGCTCCTGAGACTCAGAAACCTGCTGCTCCTGTAAATAAAGAGGAAAAGGTGAATGCACCTGTGAAGAAGGAAGAAAAGCAGCCTAAGGCTGAAATCAAGGAAACTCCTAAGGCTGAGCCTGAAAAGAAAGCTCCTGAGGCTCAGAAACCTGCTGCTCCTGCTGTAAACAATAATCAGAAGAATAAGAAAACCGATAAGAAGAAGGAACAGGCTAAGGCTCAGGACAGAGGCGAAAGAACTAAGTTTAACGCATCATTCAGCTCAGAAACTGCATCAACTGCTACTCAGAGAAGAACTGTTGATACAAGAGGAAGCTACGTTGACCTTGATAAGTATAACGAGAGATACGACCAGATGGCTACTTCAAACAAGCATAAGAATGATAACTATTCTTCAAAGAAACAGAAGATTAATCAGAAATCTGCTCAGAGAAACCGTCAGCAGTTCTCAAAGAAGGAATCAGAGGCTGAAAAGCTCAAGAGACTCGAACTCGAAAGAGCAAGAAAGCAGCAGCTTAAGGTTCTCATTCCTGATACTATCACAGTAGGCGAGCTTGCATCACGTTTAAAGGCTACAGCTACTGATGTTATCAAAAAGCTTATGGGACTCGGTGTTATGGCTGCTATCAACCAGGAAATCGACTTCGATACTGCATCAATCGTTGCAGAAGAACTCGGCGCAAAGGTTGAAAAGGAAGTTATCGTTACTATTGAGGAGCGTCTTATCGACGATACAGATGATGACGATACAAACCTTTCAGAGCGCTGTCCTGTTGTAGTTGTTATGGGACACGTTGACCATGGTAAAACATCTATCCTTGACCGTATCAGAAATGCTCACGTTGCCGCAGGCGAGGCAGGCGGTATCACACAGCATATCGGTGCTTACCAGGTAAATGTAAACGGACAGAACATCACATTCCTTGATACTCCGGGACATGAGGCATTTACATCAATGCGTGCAAGAGGTGCAAATATCACTGATATTGCTATTCTCGTTGTTGCCGCAGATGACGGTATCATGCCGCAGACTGTTGAATCAATCAACCACGCTAAGGCAGCAGGCGTTTCAATTATCGTTGCTATCAACAAGATGGATAAGGAAGGCGCAAACCCTGACAGAATCAAGGAAGAACTTACAAAGTATGACCTTGTATGCGAAGACTGGGGCGGTGACGTTATCTGTGTACCTGTTTCAGCTAAGACAGGCGAAGGTATTGACGACCTTCTCGAAAATGTTCTTCTCGTTGCAGAAGTAAAGGAACTCAAGGCTAATCCTGACAGACTTGCAAAGGGTACTGTTATCGAGGCACGTCTTGACAAGGGCAGAGGTCCTATTGCTACACTTCTCGTTCAGAACGGTACACTCAGACAGGGCGATGTTATCATTGCAGGTACTGCTGTCGGAAGAGTGCGTGTTATGTCTAACGATTTAGGAAAGGCAGTCAAGGAGGCAGGTCCTTCTGTTCCTGTTGAAATCACAGGTCTTGCAGAAGTTCCGAGCGCAGGTGATACATTCAACGCTGTTGAAGACGAGCGTCTTGCAAGAGAACTCGTTGACCAGAGAAAGCATGAGCAGAAACAGGAACAGTTCAATGCATACAGAAAGGTTACTCTTGATAATCTCTTCAGCCAGATTGCTGAGGGCGAAATCAAGGAACTCCCTGTTATTGTAAAGGCTGACGTACAGGGTTCTGTTGAGGCTGTAAAGCAGTCACTCGAAAAGCTTTCAAACAATGAAGTAAGAGTAAGAGTTATTCACGGTGCTGTTGGTGCTGTTAAGGAAAGCGACGTTATGCTTGCTAATGCATCAAACGCTATTATCGTCGGATTCAATGTTCGTCCTGACCCTGTTGCAACTGAAAATGCAGCAAGAGACGGTGTTGATATCAGACTTTACAGAATTATCTATGACGCAATTGAAGAAATCTCAACTGCTATGAAGGGACTTCTCGCTCCTAAGTTCAGAGATGTTGAACAGGGACGTATTGAGGTTCGTCAGGTATACAAGATTTCTAACGTTGGTATGGTTGCCGGAAGCTATGTTCTCAGCGGCAAGGTTACAAGAGGCAGCCAGGTTCGTATTGTCCGTGACGGTATTATCATTGCTGATGATAAGATTGCAGGTCTCAAGCGTTTCAAGGACGATGCAAAGGAAGTAGCAGAAGGTTATGAGTGCGGTATCAGCCTTGAAAAGTTCAGCGATGTCAAGGAAGGCGATATCTTTGAAACATATATCGTTGAAGAGTATCGTGAAGACTGATACGGTGCTTTTCGGTTTACTATTACGGGGGAAATGTTATGGAAAATAACAGAATGAGCAATGCTGATATGATTCAGTACTGCGACGAGGCACTTGCATGGGAGGATTTCGGTCCTATCGACCGTTATTTCTTCCAGTCTGTAAAGAGAATACTTCTTGGGGAATGCAGTGCGGCTGAAGAGCCTGACGATTCACAGTATGACCTTATGGGAATTGAACGTCCTGTAAGAGATGTTGAGCTTGAGCCTGAATACTGTAATTTCGCTGACATATACTACAATGAAGAGGGCGATGACGAAATTCCTAATTACTGTGTAAGTGAGGAAGATGAGGCATTTGCAGACAATCTCTTCTCAAACGGTTTCTTTGTTGATACAGCAAACGTAAATACAGAAGAAAGTGAAAAGCCCGATGAGAATTCCGCAGATGGACATTCTGAAAACAAGGGCGGCAGCTTTACTGTAAACATCTGATGTTATCAGAGAAAGGACATTATGCCTAATTTTAAAAACAGCCGTACGGCTGAAGATATAAAAAGAGAAATGACCGCAATTCTCAGAGAACTTAAAGACCCGAGAATAGACCCTATGCTCAGTATTGTAAGAGCAGACCTTTCAGGTGATATGTCTGACTGCAAGATTTATGTTTCAAGCTTTCAGGGTATCGAAAAGGCTGTGGAATCTGTAAAGGGACTTAAAAGCGCAGAGGGATATATAAAGCGTGAGCTTTTCCACAGATTAAAGCTCCGCAAATCGCCTGCACTCAATTTTATCGCTGATAATTCAATCGAGAGAAGTGCGGAAATAAGCAAAAAACTCAACGATTTACTCAGCTGAGGAGGAATAAACGGTGTATATTGATTTTAAGGAAGCCGCAGATTTTCTCAGAAGCTGTGATGATGCAGCAATTGTAATTCACAGATCACCCGACGGCGACTGTATCGGCTCGGGATATGCTCTTAAAGAAATTCTCACACAGCTCGGCAAAAGGTCAAAGGTTGTGTGCAGTGACGAAATTCCCGAACGCTACAGCTTTCTTGTAAAGAATGATGATGCGGATTTTGAGCCGAAATCAGTTATTGCGGTTGATATTGCGGATAAAAAGCTTATGGGCGGTCTTGCCGAAATCTACGGCGGCTGTACACAGCTTTGCATAGACCATCATATTTCAAATACCGATTATGCAGAAAAAACTCTCCTTAACGGAAAGGCAGCAGCGGCTTGCGAGGTTATATTTGACCTTGCGGAATATATGGGGCTGACACTGACAACTCACTGTGCAAAATGCCTTTATACAGGTCTTGCAACTGATTCGGGCTGTTTCAGATTTTCAAATACATCTCCGCATACACATGAAACTGCGGCAAAGCTTATGGCTTACGATGGTATAGACTTTGCACTTATCAACAGAAAAATGTTTGAGGTGAAAAGCCGTATCCGTGTTAAAATAGAGGGCAGACTCAATGAGATTTCTGAGGAATATTCAGACGGAAAACTCATGATTATCGGCGTAACACAGAGCCTTATAAATGAACTCGGCGTTGCTGAAGAAGAATTTGAAGGCTTTGCAAATGTTACCATTCAGTTTGAGGAAACAGAGGTCGGAGTGCTTATGCGTGAACGTGAAAACGGCGAAATAAGATGCTCATTCCGCTCGTCATACGATGTTGATGTTTCGGAAATATGCAGAAATTTCGGCGGCGGCGGTCACTCAAAGGCAGCAGGCTGTACATTTAACTGCTCTATGGATGAGGCAAAAAAGCTCGTGGCTGAGGCTGTGGAAAGGGCTGTTTCTGAATGAACGGAATTCTTTGCGTAAACAAACCACAGGATTTTACGTCATTTGACGTTGTGGCAAAGCTGAGAGGAATACTTCATATGAAAAGGCTTGGTCACGGCGGCACACTTGACCCTATGGCAACAGGTGTACTTCCTGTTTTTGTGGGAAATGCTACAAAAGCCTGTGATATAATGCCCGACAGTACAAAAAGCTACAGTGCGGGTTTCCGTCTTGGTACAGTTTCCGATACACAGGATATATGGGGCGAATGCAGTGAATTTTCAGACAAGGCTGTTTCCGAAAAGGATATTCTCAGCGTTATTCCGCAGTTCACAGGAAAAATTATGCAGATACCGCCTATGTATTCTGCTGTACAGGTAAACGGACAGCGCCTTTATGACCTTGCAAGAAAGGGGATAGAGGTTGAGCGTACTCCGAGAGAAATAGAGGTTACATCTCTTTCACTTGCTGAATATAACGCTGAAAAGCGTGAGGGTGTGCTGAATATTTCATGCTCAAAGGGTACATATATCCGTACAATTATAAGTGATATCGGTGATACTCTCGGCACAGGCGGTATTATGACATCGCTTGTTCGTACATCATCTGCCGGTTTCACTCTTGCCGACTGCTATACTTTGGAGGAAATACAGCTTGCCGCAGACGAGGGACGTGCAGATAAACTGATACTCCCCGTTGAACGTGTTTTTGAAAATCTCCCTAAGCTGAGACTTGGCGAGGCACAGACAAGAATGTACAGAAATGGCGTAAAGCTTGACCTTGAAAGAATATATAACATACTCCCCGACGCAGATACCTATGCTGTTTTCGGAAATGACGGCGGATTTATAGGTACAGCCGTTGCTGACAGGGAAAACTGTCTGCTGAGAGTAGGAAAGAATCTGGGGAGCGGCAATGGACAGAATTAAAACATCGGCAGCACTCGGCATTTTTGACGGAGTGCATACAGGTCACCGTGCAGTTATAGCAAATGCCGCAAAGCACAGAATTGACGGCGCAGAGCCCTGTGTATTTACATTTTCACCCGATACGGCGCTTTTCAAGGGTGCAGACGGATTTATTTACGGTGAATGTGAAAAAAATCAGATTATAGGCAAAAGCTGCGGAGTTGAAAAAATATATTCCGAAAGCTTTGCTGATATATGCTCGCTTGACGGCGAAAGCTTTGTAAAGGAAATTCTCTGCGGAAAACTGAACGTGGCTTATGTAAGCTGCGGCAGAGATTTCAGATTCGGCAAAGGAGCGTCATGCGGTGCTGAAGAACTTGCGCAGTTCGGCAGAAAATACGGCTTTGAAACAGAAACAGCCGATGATGTGTGCGTCAGCGGTGAAAGAGTTTCGTCAACGCTTATCCGCAGACTCGTAAAAGACGGTGAAATGGAAAAGGCGGCGGAATATCTCGGCGAGCCTTATGCCATTTTCAAAAAGGTTACCCACGGAGCACAGCTCGGACGTACAATAGGCTATCCTACGGCAAATCAGGTGTTTGAAAAAGGTCAGCTTGTACCACGTTTCGGAGTTTATGCATCAAAGGTATACATTGACGGGAAATGTTTCAGTGCTATGACTAATGTCGGAATAAAGCCTACTGTTGACTATGACGGCATGCCACTTGCGGAAACCTATATAGACGGCTTTAACGGCGATATATATGAAAAAAACATCCACACAGCCCTTATACGTATTATACGTCCCGAAATGAAGTTTTCTTCTCTCGGTGAGCTGAAAAATCAGATAGCAGAGGACATACGCTGTGCGGTAAAGCTTATTTGATACAATATTCCTTTATTGTACACTTAACTGTCACAATTATATATTACTATTATTATGACAGTTAATGTTTACTCTCAGAGTAATTAAAATATCAGGAGGTATCTAATCAATGATAGAGGTTAGAAACGTTACTAAAAAATACGGCGACAAGCTCGCTGTAGATAACGTAAGCTTTAAGGTTGAAAAGGGTGAAATTCTCGGATTTCTCGGACCAAACGGTGCGGGCAAATCAACAACCATGAATATGCTTACAGGCTATATCTCATCAACATCAGGACAGATTCTCATTGATGATGTTGATATTCTCGAAGACCCGAAAAAAGCTAAGGCAAATATCGGCTATCTTCCTGAAATTCCGCCTATTTACGTTGATATGACAGTTGATGCATATCTTAACTTTATTTACGACTTAAAGAAGTGCAAATTACCGAGAAAGTCACATCTTGCTGATGTATGCAATCTCTGTAAAATCTCAGACGTAAGAAAGAGAATCATCAAGAATCTTTCAAAAGGTTATCGTCAGAGAGTAGGACTTGCACAGGCTCTTATCAACAATCCGCCTGTACTTATCCTTGACGAGCCTACAGTAGGTCTTGACCCGACACAGATTATCGAGATAAGAACTCTTATCAAGAAACTCGGCAAAAGACATACAGTTATTCTTTCATCACATATTCTTCCTGAAATTCAGGCTGTATGTGACAGAATCATCATTATCAACAAGGGTAAGCTTGCCGCAGACGGCAAGGCTGATGAAATCGCAAAGAATATCACAAACGAGCATAAGATGACAGTCCGTATTGAAGGACCTACACATACTGCTGATGACAAGAGAGTTATTGCAGAAGCACTGAAGAAAATCAGCGGTGTAACTTATGTCCGTGCCGATATGGAGCGTGAAAAGGGAATTTACGATTTTGATATCGAAACAGACGGCAAGTGTGATATAAGACGTGACCTTAACAAGCTCTGTACAGAAAAGGGATGGAATATCCTTATGTTACAGCTTTCAGACCTTACTCTTGAAGATATATTCCTTAAGATTACAATGAATGAAGGCATTAAGGTTGAATCAGATTCAGATACTCCTGAAATAAGTCTCAGCATCAAGGACGGCGAGCTTATCGCATCAACAGGCTCAGCAGAAGAAGAAAAAACAGAAACTGCTGAAGAAACAGAAAGCGAAAATGCTGAAGACAGCGAAAATAACGGAGGTGAAGAATAATGTCAGCTATTTACAGACGTGAAATGGGAGCATTCTTTACATCAGGTGTAGCTTATGTTTTCCTTACAGTATTTTATCTTATATCAGGTATATTCTTCTATAATGAAGTACTTCTTTCAGGTTCAACAGATGTATCACCGATGTTTGCATCAATGTTCATCATTATCCTGTTCCTTATACCTATTCTTACAATGAAACTTCTTTCAGAAGAAAAGAAAAACAAGACAGACCAGGGACTTCTTACAGCACCTGTAAGTCTTTGGGATATCGTACTCGGCAAGTATTTTGCCGCACTTACACTTTTCATTATCGCAGAAAGCATTATCTTTGTTTACGCAATTATTCTTTCAGCACTCGGAAATGTAGTATGGCAGACACTTCTCGGAAATTACTTTGCAATGCTTTTCTTAGGTGCGGCATTCATAGCTGTCGGACTTTTCATTTCATCACTTACAGAAAATCAGATGGCATCTGCTGTAGCAAGCATGGTTGTTCTTATTCTTATTTATCTTTCAGAAATGCTCGTTGCTGATTACGCAAACGGTGGAAAGATTCAGAATGTTCTCTACACAATAGTTACAAAGCTTGGATTCTATTCAAGATACATCGAATTTACAAACGGTGTATTCAGCCTTCCGAGCATAATCTTCTTTATCAGTGTTGCTTTTCTCTTTAACTTCTTTACTGTTAAGGGCTTAGAGAAAAGACGCTGGAGCTGATTTGAGATAGAAAGGAAGGTCTGATACAGATGAGTAAAAAAGATTTGGAAAAGGTAAATACAGAGACATCTGCTGAAACAAAGGAAAAAGCAGAAAAGCCTAAGAAAAACCTTAAAAAGCTGAAATACGGCAGTGCATTCTTTACAGTAATCGCACTCGTAACAGCAATTGTTGTTGTTATAAATCTCATGGCAGGTATGGTATCAAAGCGTTATCCTATAAAGATTGACCTTACAGCCGATAAGCGTTATGAGCTTAGTGATGAAACAATCAATGTTCTTCAGAATCTCGATAAGGATATTGATATCACAGTAGCTATGGAAAAATCACTCTTTGAGAATATGTCTGCTTACTATGAGAGCATGTACAGACAGTACGGAATCAATGCAGAAGTACCTTACAATATGATTCCTGTACTTCTTGAAAAGTATTCAATGTACGCTGAACAGGGCAAGGGCAGTGTTTCAGTAAGATATGTAAATATCGACAAGGACCCTGATGTTCTTACAAAGTACAGCAAATACTATAACGGCAGTATCGAAAACGGTGCTATCGTTGTCTACGCTGATGAAAGAGTTGAAGTTATCCCAAGTGATGATGTTCTCGGAATGATTAAGGCAGACCAGGCATCAATGCAGTCAGGTTCACCTTCATTTGTATTTGCAGGTGAAAGCACACTTACATCAGCTATTATGAATGTTACAGATGCACATCCTGTAAAGGCGGCAGTTGTAAAGACAATGAACGGCGAAACAATTTACGGTGAAAGCGACGCTCATTATGTTGAAACACTTGAAAACAGCCTTCTCACAAAGAACGGCTACAGCTGTACAGATGTTGATATTAAGACTGATGACATCAGCCCTGAAGAATATGACCTTATAGTTATCGCATCACCTACAACAGACTTTACAGAAGATATTATCGAAAAGCTCGACGCATTTCTCTATAACGGCGGAAAGTATGACAGAAATCTTATTTACATTCCGCAGATTAACTCAACAGAGCTTAACAATATCAATGCATTCCTTGCAGACTGGAATATCGAAATTGAAAATAACTTCATCATGGATGACCAGTATGCAGTAAGCCAGATTACAAATATCATGCTCTGCATTGATGATGCAGATACAGTAGGTGCAGTACCAAATGCAGCACTTCCTATCATTGCTCCTTATTCAAGAGAAGTAAAGATTCTCGACAAGAATAATGACAATGTTGTAAAGTCAGTTCTTCGCTCATATGACAATTCATTCATCGGAGATATGCTCACAGGTGAAACAGGTACAGAGCGTGGAGCACACAGCGTGGCAGTTCTTTCATCAAGAGAACACGCTGAACAGTTTAACACATACAAGAGCAACGTTCTCGTAATCGGAAGCTCATTTATGACATCAAGTGAAATAATCACACAGACAAGTGCATATAATAATGCGAATGTACTTATCGGCATATTCAACAATATGACAGGTAAGGAAAGCGGTACTGTAATTCCTGAAAAGGCACTTCAGCAGTCATATATCGCACCTACACAGCAGCAGGCTAAGATTATCAGCATTGTTCTTGAGTGGGTAATCCCTGCACTTGTTGCAGTAATTGGACTCTTTGTATTATTAAGGAGAAGAAACCGATGAATAAACAGGTTAAAGGCATAGTCGGACTTGGTCTTGTACTCGCAGTGCTCGGCGGCGGCTTTGCGTTTCTCAAGTTTACAGAGCCTGACGATGAACAGGGCGGAGATACACCTTCTGTAAGTGACCCTTCAAAGCCGCAGGGCGGCGGTATCACAATAGTTACAGACTCAAAGACAGAAGGCGGACTTGGAGTTGTAAAAAGTGCTGTAGTAAAGAATGAGTCAGGTGAAATCAAAATCAAGATGATTGAAGAACCTGATGAAAACGGTGTCGGCGCAAAGTATTCACTTGAAGGCTATGATGATGTAAAGATTGATACATCACTTGTAGGTACACTTATCAATAACGGAAATGGTCTTGAATCAACATCACTTATTGAAGAAAACTGTACAAACAAAGCAAAATTCGGACTTGAAAAGCCTGTTGTAACAGTAGAATTCAAGTACGAGTCAGGCGGTACAGAAAAATTCTATATCGGTGATTCAGCACCTTCAAACAATGGTCTTTATGTAATGGCTGAAGGCAATGATACTGTATATACAGCATCAGGCTCATCACTTGCAAATTACAAAAAGGAACTCAAGGAATTTATTGACAAGACAATGCTTGAAGAACCTGCCGAAGAAGATATGCCGCGTATAGATTCACTTAAAATCGAGCGTGAAGACCTTAAAGACGGCGCAATGGTTCTTAAATATGACAAGTCAAGCGAAGATAATTACTCAGGCGGTACATCTGCAACACACATAATGACAGAACCATTTGAAAGCTATCTCTCAGGTGACAAAACAAGCTCAATACTTACAAATATGTTCGGCTTATATGCAAAGGGCATTTATTCAGTACACTGCAAGGAATCAGACATTGCAGGTGCAGGACTCAAAGACCCTTACTGCAAGGTAACAATGAAGTGCAATGACGGAAAGACATATGTACTTCTTCTCAGTGAACTTTTCAAGAATGATGACGGTGACAGCTGCTGCTACGGAATGTTTGAGGGCGGAAACGTAATCTATATCATTTCAGAAAGCAAGGCAGTATGGCTCAGCTTAAAGCCTGTAGATATTGCATCAAGAATAATGATTACATCATATGTATGGAATATCACAGACGTAAACGCAAGCAGTAATGACGGTACATCAGAAAGCTTTGTAATCAAGTCACTTTCACCTGACAAGGAAAAATCCGAGTTAAAGACAGAGGATTTTGCAGTAACAAGAAACGGCGAAGAATTTGATACTGAAAGATACAGAAAGTTCTATGCATTTCTTGTAAGCGGAAATCTTGAAGAATTTGCAGATGATGCAGAAATTCCTGACAGCGAACCGCTTGCAACAGTAAGCTATACAGATTCATATTCAAAGAAAACATACACACTTGATTTCTACGAAGATTCAGTAATGAGAGCATTAATAGCAGTAAACGGCGAAAGCAGATACTACTGTTCAAGAGCGTTTGTAAAGACACTTACAGAAAATATCAGACGAATTGAAACAGGCGAAGATTTCGTCACAACATGGTAAAGATGAAGGAGGATAACATGATAGAAAAATTCAAAACATATAAAGGCTATCCGCTTGTAAGAAACGGCAATCTTATATATTTCGGATATATGTCTGACCCGTATGTAATAATGATACAGATACTCAAGTCAAAGGAAATAGACGGTGAAGAGTATACAGAAAAGGTAAGAATCGTTCTTATGAGTACAGATGATAAACTCAACCCGATAGAAGCGTGCAAGAAGAATTCAGAGCGTGAATGCGGTCTCTACGAAGCACTTGACACAGCAAATGTATGGCTTGAAAAAGCACTTAACGGGGATAAGAAGGATTAAAAAATAACGGAGAGCCTCCGCAGGCGAGCCACGCTCACGCTCACTGCGTTCGCTCCATTCTCTGCGAAAGAGTAATCTGCTTTCGCTCGTCTCTTTTAAATATGGACTTGTAATTTAATATAAAAATAACGGAGAGAATTTCGATTTGAAGTTCTCTCCGTTATTTTTGTGTTGTTATTATTAAACCGTAGGGGCGGACCCGTGTGTCCGCCCGAAATCTGCATTGTAACCCGACGGGCGCA
>JAKSQU010000021.1 GCA_024403965.1 Ruminococcus sp. | reverse complement strand
GCCCGCTTTGTTTTTTCAATATTATAACTATGACTTTTTCAACAGGCTAAGCTGTCACTTTCGGGTGACAGCTTTTTGTTTTGTCGGAATATTCGGTTCTGTTATGCACATACTACTCCAAAAAGGAGGAGTATAGTTATGCATATCACACCCGAAATGTACAAAAAAATGAGCGAAAAACATTCGCCGAAATCAAATCATAAAATAAATATCGTTACAGCATTTGTGGTAGGTGGTCTTATCTGCACACTCGGTCAGCTTATTGCATCAGCTCTTGAATTCTACGGCTTTGATGAAACCGAATGCGGTGCGTGGACTTCGATTATTCTTGTTGTACTCAGCTCGGTCTGCACGGGATTCGGATGGTATCAGAAACTCGCAAAACACGCAGGAGCGGGAACTCTTGTGCCGATTACAGGCTTTTCAAATGCTGTAAGCTCGTCGGCAATTGAAAGCAGCTCGGAGGGATTTGTTCTCGGCGTAGGTGCGAAAATTTTTACCATTGCAGGACCTGTTATTCTCTATGGCTGTGCCGCCGCATTTGTCTATGGTCTGATTCTCTATTTCTTTGTATAAGGGCAAAAAAATAAAGCAGGTAAAAACCTGCTTGCAAAATAAACAAAGAAAATAAATATGTGTAGAACAAAAGAAAGGAGACAACAAAACGAGTGTAAATAATAATTTATTATTAACACTATATATATTATACATTGTTTTGATAAAAAGGTCAAGGGGAAAACGTACTTTTTCCTGTTATTTTATCAATTATGTATGACTGCACAAGCTTATAGTGTTGATTTACAGCATAATGCACATTCAAAATTGCCTATTCGACAATTTCTTACAATTCGATTATGTGTAAAATAGAACATTTTGTTAATTTGACGAGTTATTTTATTTTTTTGTATTAGTTTTTATTTTTCCTTTGCATTTTTTATAAAAAAAGGTGTTTACAAATCAAAAAAATAGTGGTATAATTATGTATATAGTTATGCTCGGATGAACTTTTGTCCTTTCCGGCTATAACCATACGGCACTCCGCTTTAGCGGTAGCCTTAAATATATTTTAGGAGGTCATTTCCCATGGCAATCAAAAGAAAAATGAAAACTATGGACGGTAACAACGCCGCTGCTTGGGTGTCATATCCATTTACTGACGTTGCTGCTATCTACCCAATCACACCTTCCTCTGTTATGGCTGAGGTTACAGATACCTGGTCAGCAAAGGATAAGAAGAACCTTTTCGGTCAGCCTGTAACAGTTGCAGAAATGCAGTCTGAGGCAGGTGCTGCAGGTACAGTACACGGCTCACTTTCAGCTGGTGCTCTTACAACTACTTACACAGCTTCACAGGGTCTTCTCCTTATGATTCCTAATATGTACAAGATCGCTGGTGAACTTCTTCCAAACGTAATTCACGTTTCTGCAAGATGTGTATCATCACACGCTCTTAACATCTTCGGTGACCACTCAGATATCTATGCTTGCCGTCAGACAGGTTATGCTATGCTTTGTTCATCAAATGCACAGGAAGTTATGGATCTCGGTGCTGTTGCTCACCTTTCAACAATCAAGGGCAGAGTTCCTTTCCTTCACTTCTTCGACGGTTTCCGTACATCACACGAAATCCAGAAGATTGAGACATGGGATGATGAAACACTCTATGATCTTCTCGACAAGGATGCTGCTCAGAGCTTCAGAGACAAGGCTCTTCACCCGGAAAGACCTGTTCTCCGTGGTTCAGCTCAGAACCCTGACATCTTCTTCCAGGCTCGTGAAGCTTGCAACAAGTACTATGATGCACTTCCGGCAGTTGTTGAAGAATACATGGGCAAGGTTAACGAACTTCTCGGTACAGATTACAAGCTCTTCAACTACTACGGTGCAGCTGATGCTGAACACATTATCGTAGCTATGGGTTCTGTAAACGATACAATCGAAGAAACAATTGATTATCTCAACGCTAACGGCGGCAAGTACGGTCTCGTTAAGGTTCGTCTTTACAGACCATTCGTTGCTGAAAAGCTCGTTGAAGTTATCCCTGACAGCGTAAAGAGAATTTCAGTTCTCGACAGAACTAAGGAACCAGGCTCACTTGGTGAACCACTTTACCTTGACGTTGTTGCTGCTCTCAAGGGCACAAAGTTCAACGATGTTCCTGTATTCACAGGCCGTTACGGTCTTGGTTCAAAGGACACAGTTCCTGCACAGATCGTTGCTGTATTCAAGAACTCAACAAAGCCAAGATTCACAATCGGTATCGAAGATGACGTTACAAATCTTTCACTCCCACTCGAAGCTAACCCTGATTCAGCTCCTGCAGGCACAACAGCTTGTAAGTTCTGGGGTCTTGGTTCAGACGGTACAGTTGGTGCTAACAAGAACTCAATCAAGATCATCGGTGACCACACAGATCTTTATGCTCAGGCATATTTCGCATATGACTCAAAGAAGTCAGGCGGTGTAACAATTTCACATCTCCGTTTCGGTAAGACACCTATCAAGTCAACATACCTTATCAACAAGGCTGACTTCGTAGCTTGTCACAACCAGAGCTATATCGACAAGTACGATATGGTTTCAGACATCAAGCCAGGCGGTACATTCCTTCTCAACACAATCTGGTCAACAGATGAGCTCGATGCTAATCTCCCTGGACAGGTTAAGAGATATATCGCTGAAAACAATATCAACTTCTATATCATCAACGGCGTAAAGCTTGGTGAAGAAACAGGTATGGGTACAAGAATCAATACAATTCTCCAGTCTGCATTCTTCAAGCTTGCTAACATCATTCCTTTTGAAGAAGCTCTCGGCTACATGAAGGCTGCTGCAGAAGCTTCATACAGCAAGAAGGGACAGGACGTTGTTGAAAAGAACTGGAACGCTATCGATGCTGGTCACCAGAACATCGTTAAGGTTGACGTTCCTGATTCATGGAAGACAGCTGCTGATACTCAGATGGGTATGGCTGCAGTTACTTGTGACAACAAGGTTCTCCAGGATTATGTAAACAACATTCAGATTCCATGTAACGCTCAGAAGGGTGATACACTCCCAGTTTCTACATTCGTAGATATGGCTGACGGTACATTCCCACAGGGTTCAGCTGCATTCGAAAAGAGAGGTATCGCTGTTAAGGTTCCTTCATGGGATGCTGCTAAGTGTATCCAGTGTAACCAGTGTGCATATGTATGTCCACACGCTGTAATCAGACCAGTAGCTATGACAGAGGCTGAGGCTGCTGCTGCACCTGCTGCAACAAAGGTAGCTGATTTCAAGCCGGCTCTCAATGGTCTCAAGTTCACAATGACAGTTTCAACACTTGACTGTACAGGATGCGGCGTCTGTGCAAACATCTGTCCTGCAAAGGAAAGCGCTCTTACAATGGAGCCTATCGCTTCACAGATGGATCAGCAGGAAGTATTCAACTATGGTCTTACAATAGACGAAAAGGAAGAAGTTGCTGCTAAGTTCAAGGCTGACACAGTTAAGGGTTCACAGTTCAAGCAGCCACTCCTCGAATTCTCAGGCGCATGTGCCGGCTGTGGTGAAACACCATACGCTAAGCTCGTTACACAGCTCTTCGGTGACAGAATGCTCGTTGCTAATGCAACAGGTTGTTCTTCAATCTGGGGCGGTAGTGCACCTTCAACACCTTACACAGTAAACAAGAAGGGCAGAGGTCCTGCATGGAGCAACTCACTCTTCGAAGATAACGCTGAGTTCGGTTATGGTATGCTTCTCGCTACACAGACACTCAGACAGAGAGTAACAGACAAGGTTAAGGCTCTTGAAGCTAAGGCTGAAAATGCTGATGTAAAGGCTGCAATTGCTGAATACTTTGAAACATACAACGACGGTGCTAAGAACGGCGCTGCAACAGATAAGCTCGTAGCAGCACTCGAAGCTTGCGGATGCGACGATGCAAAGGCTATCCTTGCAGAAAAGGATTACCTCAGCAAGAAGTCACAGTGGATCTTCGGTGGTGACGGCTGGGCTTACGATATCGGTTTCGGCGGTCTTGACCATGTTCTCGCATCAGGCAAGAATGTAAACGTTCTCGTATTCGATACAGAAGTTTACTCAAATACAGGCGGACAGGCTTCTAAGTCAACACCAACAGGTGCTATCGCACAGTTCGCAGCAGCTGGTAAGGTTGTTAAGAAGAAGGATCTCGCTGGTATCGCAATGAGCTATGGTTATGTTTACGTTGCACACGTTGCTATGGGTGCAAACATGAACCAGTGTATCAAGGCATTTGCTGAAGCTGAAGCATATGACGGTCCATCAATCGTTATTGCATACGCTCCATGTATCAACCACGGTATCAAGACAGGTATGGCTACAGCACAGGCTGAAGAAAAGAAGGCTGTTGAGGCTGGTTACTGGCACCTTTACAGATACAACCCAACACTCAAGGAAGAGGGCAAGAACCCATTCACACTTGATTCTAAGGCTCCAAACGTTGACGAATACAAGAACTTCCTCATGGGCGAAGTTCGTTACAACTCACTCGCTCGTCAGAATCCTGAGAGAGCAGAAGCACTCTTTGATGCTGCTGTTGCTAACGCTAAGGACAGATACGATTATCTTACTAAGCTTACAGCTCTTTACGGTCAGGAATAATTCAAAGTAATTCGTAAAAGCGTACAGGCTTTAAATTGAATAACTGATTATATAATCCCCCGCATTTCGTACAGAAGTGCGGGGGATTTTTTGGCGCAGAACCTGCGCAGGTTAGACACGCTCACGCTCGCAAGCTCGCTCCATTCTCTGCGAAAGAGTAGCCTGCTTTCGCTCGTCTTTATTAAATACGGACTTGTAATTTATAAAGAATAACGGAGAGAACATTGTTTGGTGTTCTCTCCGTTTTGGTTTTGGCGTATGATATTTTTAATGTAGGGGCGGCGATTCGCCGCCCGTTAGCTTTGTGTCTCTTAAATACAAGCATATATACAGTAGGGGCGGACCCGTGTGTCCGCCCGAAATCTGCATTGTAACCCGAGGGGCGGACACACGGGTCCGCCCCTGCAAAATAGCATATCACAAAAATAAAAACGGAGAGAATTTTATGGTTCTCTCCGTTAATTTTTGTCAATTTTTAGTTATATCATCTGACAATAAAATTTGTAACAAACCGCTCAAAACAGCTGTTGACAATTGTGTATATCTCTGAAAAGTTATTACAATCTTTCAACAATCAACTGTTTTCCGTTGATTTACCCCCTTTTTTTGACCCCTTATGAACAGTGTTGTTCATGGAGTTCATTTGAAAGGGGGATTTTTTATGAGCGATAAAATCCAAAAGGATAAGCGTGATTTGTTCTGCTGTTATTTCGCTGTTCTCGGCAATCCCGAAGAAGCGGCGGTAAGGTCAGGTTTCAGCAGAGAAAATGCACTGCGTAATGCGGCGGATTTACTGAAACAGAATTCCGTAAGAAAGGAGATTAAACGATACAGAGAATGTCTTGCCGACAGCGGCAGTATCGTGACAGGTCTGAAAAGACTTGCTTTCGGCAACTGTTCCGATGCTGTCTATCTTGTATTTGCAGACGAACTTCCGCCGCCCGATGTAATCAGCGGTCTTGACCTTTTCGGTGTTTCGGAAA
This sequence comes from Ruminococcus sp., assembly GCA_024403965.1. GTDB lineage: Bacteria > Bacillota > Clostridia > Oscillospirales > Ruminococcaceae > Ruminococcus. The sequence continues at coordinate 14,550 of JAKSQU010000021.1, read as the reverse complement.
TCAAAAGAGTCAAGGGCGGAGGTGTTGAAATCAAATTCTTCGACAGAATTAAGGCTCTCGAAAAGCTTTTTGAACTCGAAAACGCTTTCAGTGACCGCAGTAAAGCCGCTGACCTTATCGATGCTCTTTCATCGTCAGCAGAGGAGTGTGATGTGATTGACGATAAATAAGCTTTCAGCTAAACAAAAGCTGACTATGAACTGGTGGAAAAATCCGAAATACAGACACCTTGATGCCGTTATCTGTGACGGTGCGGTAAGAAGCGGCAAAACTCTTTCAATGTCTCTTGGATTTATGCTGTGGTCTTCAAGCAGTTTTGACGGCGGTGCATTTGCTGTATGCGGCAAGACAGTTACTTCACTGAGAAGAAACGTTATTACTCCGCTTTTGCCCGTACTGGCTGAATATGGTTTCGTGTGCTGTGAAAAGGTCAGCAGTAACTATATTGACATTACATTTATGGGACACACTAACCGCTTTTATCTTTTCGGCGGCAAGGATGAAGGCTCTGCGGCTCTTATACAGGGTATGACACTTTCGGGAGTTTTTCTTGATGAAGTAGCACTTATGCCCCGTTCTTTCGTTGAACAGGCTCTTGCAAGATGTTCCGTAAACGGCTCAAAAATGTGGTTCAACTGCAATCCCGATAATCCTTCACACTGGTTTTACAGAGAATGGATAAAAAAGACAGCAGAGAAAAATGCACTCTATATTCATTTTACAATGGATGATAATCCGTCACTCTCAGCGGCACTGAAAAAGCGTTACAAAAGGCTGTATTCGGGTGCATTCTATGAACGTTTTGTTCTCGGTAAATGGACAGTTTCACAGGGAATTGTCTATACCATGTTCAGCGAAAGCAGACACGTTTACAAAGGAGAAAAGGAGTGTGAGAAATATGTGATTTCATGCGACTACGGTACAGTAAATCCGTCATCATTCGGCTTGTGGGGACTCAGCGGCGGCATATGGTACAGACTTAAAGAGTACTACTATTCATCGAAAAGAGAAGGTGTTTCAAGAACAGATGAAGAACACTATGCCGCACTTGAAATGCTTGCGGAAAACCGACACATCAGCAAGGTTATAGTTGACCCGTCAGCCGCAAGCTTTATCGAATGTATCCGCCGTCACGGAAAATTCAGAGTGGTAAAGGCTGATAATGATGTTGTCAAGGGCATAAGACAGGTAAGCACCGTACTTTCACAGGGCAGACTTATGTTTCACGAAAGCTGTACCGATATAATCAGAGAATTTCACCTTTATTCATGGAATGAAAAATCGGGTTCGGATATTCCGGTAAAGGAAAATGATCATGCTATGGACGATATGCGTTACTTTACAGCCGATATGATGAAATCACAGGGTGGTGACAGCTTTATTGCAATGTCGGTTGCACGATGAGAAAGGAGATATGATGAAACTTTTCAAGCGTAAGGAAAACACGGCAAAGGCACAGCTTGTAGCCGCACAGCGAAGTCCGACGGTAAACACTGCACTTCCGCCTGTTATTGAGTCATACGAAAAGGACTTATATGACAGACTTCGCTATGCTGTGCCTGTGATAGATGCGGCGGTAATGAAGATTATTCGTCTTACAGGCGGTTTCAGAGTCGTATGCACTGATGAACGCTTTCAGAATGAACTCGACAGATTTATGCAGAATGTTCCCGTCGGAATTTCGGGACGTTCGATAAATACATTTGCCGATGAATTTCTTGACAGTCTGCTTACATACGGCAGTGCCGTCGGTGAAATTGCTGTAGACAGAAAAAACAGGTGCATTGCAGGTCTATGGCTCGGAGATGTATCGAAAATACGTCTTTCGTGCGGCAGTGAACCCTTTACAAGAAAATTCACGGTATATTCCGAAAACGGAAAATATGAAACCGTGAAAAATCCCGAAAGCATACTGTATGCATCGCTGACAGGCGGACATTCTCTTTTAAGAGGTCTGCCGTCACTCAGCAGTATACTTATGAGAATATACGAATGTATAGGTCAGAACTATGACCGTGCAGGAAATGTGCGCTATGCTGTGACCTATAAGCCGACGGGTGACGGAGGTGATTTGCTTTACACCCGTGAAAGAGCGGAACAGATTGCAAGAGAATGGGCGGACGGCATGAACTCTGCAAGATACGGACAGGTTAAGGATTTTGTTGCGGTAGGAGATGTTGACATCAAAGTCATAGGTGCTGAAAATCAGCTTTTCGATACAAATGTACCCGTAAGACAAATCCTTGAACAGCTTATTGCAAAGCTGTCTATACCGCCGTTTCTGCTTGGTTTAAGCTGGAGCAGTACAGAGAGAATGTCATCACAGCAGACGGATATTCTCACGTCTGAACTTGAATACTACCGCCGTCTGCTTACACCTGTTATCTGTGATATCGGCAATGCCTTTCTCTGCTCGATAGGTGCGGATTGTCACTCCGTTGTAGAATGGGATAATATTAATTTGCAGGACGAAACCGCACTTGCAGACGCAAGGCTGAAAAATGCACAGGCTTTGGAAATTGAAACAAGATTAAAAAGGGAATTTCCCGAAAACATGGAGGATTAAAAAATGATGTATAACGAAATCAGACTTGAAAAAGGACTTTACAATCTCAGCGGCAAATCATTCACAGCCGCTCTTGAAGAGCTTGACCCGTCAGCCGCATATTTCGGCACACCGCTTGAAAAATTCGACGCATATGAGCGTCAGCTCAAGCGTTTCAATATCCGCATAGGCGGACAGGATTGTGATACAGTTGAAAAGTTTTTCTCATCAACCGAAACAGCTGTGCTCTTCCCCGAATTTGTAACAAGAAGTATCAGAAAGGGCTTTGATGAAACAATACTTTCATCAATCTGTGCAACAAAAACCTACAGTACATCGGGACAGTATCTCGGCTGTACACTTGATGATACAGCCGCATATACAGTAACTACACAGGCAAATACACTCCCGACAGCGTCTGTTATGGAAAATTCAAAGACAACAGTGCTTTCAAAGTACGGCAGACTTATCAATGCATCATATGAAGCTGTGAGAAGTCAGAGACTTGATGTATTCGGTGTAATGCTCAGAAGCATCGGTGTAAAGCTTGCTGTATCAGTAGTGAAAAAGGCTGTTGAATGTCTTGAATTCGGTGCTGAAGCAGTACCTGTTTCAGCACTTACATATGACGGACTTGCACAGCTTTACGGCAGCTTTGACTGCTTTAACATGACAACAGTTATTGCATCACCGCAGCTTGCCGCACAGATTGCCGCAATGGAACAGCTTAAGGAATGCAGAGCCGACAATGACGGAAAGCTCATACTCCCTTTCGGTGCAGAGCTTATTAAATCATCAGCCGCAGAAAATGATACAATCATCGGACTTGACCGCAGTTTTGCGCTTGAATTTATCACAAGCACAGATCTTGTAATGGAAACCGACAAGCTTATCGACAGACAGCTTGATCAGATTACAGTATCAATTACCTGTGGATTCAGAAAGATAACACCCGATGCAGTAAAACTGCTTGTAATTGACTAATGCGCACGCTGTCGCTCTTAAACCCGCTTAATCACAGTGAAAGAGTAATCTGCTTTCGCTCGTCTTTATAAATGCGGGCTTTATCTGTAGGGGCGCACCCATGTGTGCGCCCGTCGGGATAAAAGGAGACTTTCGGGCAGACACATGGGTCTGCCACTACAGACCGAATACACACAAAATACCGCACGGGCGGCGAAACGCCGCCCCCTACAATAAGCAATAATAATTCAATAAATCTAAATGTAAATAACGAAAGGAGTACTATGAATAAGGAAATACTCGATAAAATTAACCGATTCACAAGAAGACCGCTTGCTGAAAATGAACTTTACACCTTTTCAGTTATTCTCTGTGATAACGATATTGACCGTGATATTGAGTGCTTTTCGGATAAGGCTCTTGATATGCTTAAAGACGGCTTTGTCGGTAAAACAGGTGTATTTGACCATAATGCAAGTACTCTTAATCAGAATGCACGAATATATGATACTGAACTTATCAGCGATGATTCCCGTCTTACAAAAGACGGAAGACCTTATAAGTATTTAAAGGGCTATGCCTATATGGTGCGTACTGATGATAATAAAAATCTCATTGCCGAAATTGACGGCGGTATCAAAAAGGAAGTAAGTATTTCATGCTCAGCATCTAAAAGATTATGCTCTGTATGCGGCTGTGACAGGAATACAACAGGCTGTGCACACAGCAAGGGCAAATTATACGGAAATAATCTTTGCCATACTGTACTTGACGATATAACCGATACTTATGAATGGAGCTTTGTTGCTGTGCCGTCACAGGTTAATGCAGGGGTTACAAAGCACTTTTCGGAAACCGAAAAATTATCTTATATTCCGTCAGCGGTTTCGGATAATGATGAGTCAATCCGCCGTGAAATACGCAGACTCGCTTTCTTTGCAGGCGGTACTGCGGCTGCGGAAACGGCATCTGTTTCTGCTAAAAGCATGAATACGGCACAGCTTGTAAAATTCAGAAATTCCTTTGAAAAATACTGCACAGGCGGTCTGAAATTACAGCTTGATACAAAATCGGAAGAAACAGAAAACTATGAAGAATTTTCCATGAAATAAGGAGTGAATGCTGTGGATATTGAAAGTGTACTCTGGATATTTATGCTGTTTTCGGGTGAAGAATCATCAGAATATGAGCCGATTGTAGAAATGTCTATGGTTGAAATTGAGAAGATGCTTTTGCCCGATGCTGATACAGAAGATGTAAGGCTGAATTATCTCTGCGCCGCACTTGCGAATTACCGATATCACCAGGTAATGTGTTCAAGAGAACATTCAGCTGTTACATTCGCAGGAAAAATGAGAAAAAGTGAAAATGACATATCCATAAGCTATGCTGAAAAGCTTTTCAGAGATTACATGAAAATGTGCGGTGACCTTTTAAAGCCTGTCGATTTTGTGTTTCTCAGCTTTTCAAAAGGAGATGATGTGAGCAATGCTTAAAGATGTAATTGACAAGGTTATTAATGTGCTGAAAAAGAACGGAGTTAATGATGTATACAGCGCATTTGACAATATATCAACCGAAAGCAAGGGCAAACATATTTACTCTGTTGTGGGGGTAAGTGAATTTGAAAGCAGTACACCTGTTTATTCACTGAGCTATATTTATCTGCCGTTTAAAACCGATGTTGAGATAAGAATAGTAGGTGCAAAGGAAAGCTCACTTTATGCTGTTTACAGCTACTTTGACGAAAAAATACAGCCGTCTGTACTTGAAATGACGGCTATGAACTGTTCAATGAAAAAGCTTTCTATGAAATTTGACAGCAATATACAGCGTATTGTTTTGTCTGTGAGATTTTCCGCAAGCGGTGTTACTAAGCTTGAAAGGAGCAGTTATGAGTATTGAAACAGATATTTCAGAAAGAGAAGCTTTTCCCGTTGTATTAGGCACTCACACTATTTTTGCGGATAAATTCAAAGTATCTGTCACACGTCATATTGCTGAGGGGAGCAATTCTTCGGGCACGGGATTTTTCACCGCATTCGGATACAGAGCAGTGAGAATTGAGATTTCGGGCAGAATTTATGACGGTGACAATCCTTTCGGATTTCTTATTTTCGTAAATGACAACACAAGGGGCACAAGAGTTTTCAATATCAATTACAGGGGCATGAAATTCACTAACTGCTATATTCAGCACTACGATTTTACCGACAGCGGTGATGAATGCACCGATGTAAAAATAACTCTGCTTTCGATGGACAGAATTACGGAGGTGAGCGGTTGAACGTTACGCTTGAACTGATTAAGGAAAACGGCAGTGTTTCGTCAGAAGACAGAATACTTTCATTTGCATTTGAGAAAAACGCCTATATACCGTATACAAGGCTTTCTGTATCGTTTATTTCGGGTGAGCTTTTCTTTACGTCGGTTGCTGAGATAAAACTGATTATCGACGGAAAAACAGTACATCACGGACTTATTGACACAATAAAATCACGTCAGCATGACTCAAGAATTATTGTAAGGCTTGTTTCAAAGGGATTTACGTCACTGCTTTGCAGAAATCAGATTGAACCCGGTCTGAAAACAGGCATTTCACTCAACAGCCTTATGGACAGCTTTTACACTATCCCCTATGTCACACACGAAGATAATTCAGATGTAAGCAATTATATTTACGTCAGAAAAAACACATCAATGTGGGACGCTGTGTCAAATCTTTCTTATAAACTGCTTGGTACATATCCTTATATCAGAGACGAAAACAGGGTTATGATAACACCTTATCCGACACCGTCAGAATTCACCTATGAAATATCTGAACGTATGGCTGTAGGCTATGAATATGACTATACACGCATGGCAAGTAATTATCATATGGCAGATATAAACGGCGAATACGGACACTATGAATTACAGGATAATGATGTACTTGACAAGAAGATAGTAAGACATGAATATTCAGACCTTGATATGCGTTTTCTGTATTCACCGCAGACAGCACTTGAATACAGAAACAAATTTGACACAAGGGGAAAAATGGCGGTTTACTGTGAATACATCGGCTACAGGGGTGAAGATTTATTTGATATAATGAGATTTTCGTCATCGTCATACGGACGGATAAAATCAATGAGAATAACAGGAAACAGCAAGGGGGTATTTACAAAGGTTATGAGATATACGGATAAATTTGTTTAAGAAACAACTGTAAGGGCGGACACACAGGTCCGCCCCTACAGAATATACAATATATTCACCTGTTATATATAATCTGACAGAAAAAACTCCCGAAGTCTGCAATAAAACTTCGGGAGTTTTGTTTTACTTAAATTCAATAGCATAATCCTTTGTAAGCTCTGAAACAAGAAGAAAATCTCTGATTACAACCTGTGCATTCTGTGTAACTGAATTCATAAATTCAGCGTCGGCATTAAGCTGTTCTTCCTTGTTTGCCTTGAGATTGTCCATAAGTGTTGCATAATCTGAAAGACCTGTTTCTGTGAAAATTGAGTTCTTTACATCATAGAATTTGAAATCCTTTTCGTTAAGCTCATGTGACATAAGCTTAGGTTCGGGGAGTTCAACTGTTATAACCTTTGTAAGCTTGTCTACGTCATATTTTATCTCAGACATTTCAATTCCTGCGCTGATTGTACCGCTGTATGTAAATACAACCTTGTCAGTTGTAAAAGGCACCTTATATCCGAAGGCTTCCTTGCTTCTTTCGTAAATATCAGCGTCTGTATAGCAGTATTTCATTGAAACAAGCTCACTTGCAGGCTGTAGAATTTCTTCAAGATTTATATTTGTGATTATGCTTTCTTCGTCAACAACAGGAGAATTTTCCGTTTTTATTTCAAGGAAATTTCCGAGTAAAAAGCCGATGAATAAACATATTATAAATGCTGATAAGGTAACAATTGCTTTTTTGATACTGAATTTTGATTTCATGATATGTAGTTCCTTTCGTCTGCGGAATATATGCTGATTATAGCATATAATGATGAAAAATGCAATATTACGGGGTAAAATGTAAATTGATTGTAAACAAAAAACGGAGAGAACCATAAAATTCTCTCCGTAGTTTTTATTTATTTTCGTTTTCTTCAATTCCTAAATCTTTTCTGATACTCTCATCAATCTCATGCATTCTGTCATTTATATGCTGTAAATAAGGAAATACATTTCCCTTGAATTCTTCAAAATCCTTAGGTGAAAGATGTGCTGAAAGTGCGTTGAACTGTGTATTGAGATAGTTGTTGATACCTGTGATTATGATACTTGAACGTGCATTTCTTTCAAGGAGCTTGCAGATGCCTGCAATAAGTGAGCCGTAAAGGTAGTAGATAATTGAAAGCTCATGGAAATCACCGAATGAAGGCAGAATTTTCAGAATATTTGTAGTGTTCTTTGTGAACTCATCAAACTTTACTGTGTCTTCGGGTGTAACTCTGTATTCCTTTATAAGATGTCTGATACCGATATTGTCTGCGGCTCTGATGAAACTGAGCTTGTCATTGTTGAACGGGTCATCTGCGAAAATTTCTGCCGCAACATAAAGCGGATATTCGTCAATGCCGCCGCTCATAACTGAAAGAAAGCTCATAAGATAAATAAGGTCGAGCTTGAAATCAACTATAAGTGAATGTCTGCCCTTTACTGTGAGCCATTCCTTGTCAACTTCAAGAAGCTGTGACTTGATGATTTCATACATCTTATGGCAGTCATTCAGAAAAGGCTTGTATTCTTCGGGAAATTCGTAGTATTCGACTGTGTTTTCTGCTGTTTCATCAGTTATGATGTTTTCATTTTTTTCATTTTCCATGTTAATATCTCCGTTAAATATATTTATTTTAAGCCTTGTGCAATGGCTTATATTTTATTGATATTATATCATCAATCTTGTCAAAAGTCAATAGTGATTGTAAAAAACAGCTTATAACTGAATAAATCAAGAAAAACAAGACGTTTTTTTTATTGTGAAATTTTTCTGAAATCACTTGAAAAATTCATTTTTAACTGGTATTATAATATTGCTCCGATAATTTTTACAGCGTGGAGTAATTGTACCGATTTTTGAAAGGAAAGATAAAATGGAAAAATTCATTAAGCTGTGTGTAGGACTTCTTCCAAAAAAATTACAGGATATTTACTATAAATATGAAGAAAAATGGATGTATCTCTTTTTCGGCGGACTTACAACTGTTGTGTCAATTGCAACAAAGCTGTTTGCATTCTGGATAATTCCAGGTGAGCCGAAATGGGAAAGTACAGCAGGTGTGGTATTTTCGTGGATATGCGCCGTAACATTTGCGTTCTTCACTAACAAAAAATACGTTTTCAAAAACGAAACAAAGACAAAGGAAGAATTCTGGAAAGTATTTGTTTCATTTTATGTGTCAAGACTTGCAACTCTCGGAATTGAAGAACTCATGTTCCTTATTCTCTGTGATTTCCTTGGATTCAACAAGACAGTTATCACATTCCTGAGTCAGGTATTTATCTTCATCGGAAACTATCTTCTCAGCAAGCTGTTTGTTTTCCGTAAGAAAGACGGCGGGGGCAAAGGCGAATGATTGAAACTGTAAAAATAGGAAACGTTGAAATTCCTAAAACTGCCGCACTTGCACCTATGGCAGGTGTTGCCGACAGGGCGTACAGACTTATGTGCAAAAAATATGGTGCGGCATATATGGTAAGCGAAATGGTTTCTGCAAAGGGCATATGCTACAGTGACAAAAAAACTGCGTCACTCTGTACAGTAACAGAACCCGAAAGACCGATTGCAGTACAGCTTTTCGGCAGTGAACCCGATTTTATGGCGGAAGCCGTGAAAATTGTCCTTGAATATAAACCCGATATAATTGACATAAATATGGGATGTCCTGTTCCTAAGGTTGTAAATACAGGTGCGGGTTCAGCGCTTATGAAGGATGTAAAGCTTGCCGCAGAGATAACCGCCGCCGCAGTAAAGGCGGCAGGGAATACGCCTGTTACAGTAAAGCACAGGGCAGGATGGCATTATCCCGAACCAAATGCAGTGGAAATGGCTAAGGCTGTTGAAGCGGCAGGTGCGGCGGCTGTGACAGTTCACGGACGTTCCCGTGACCAGTATTACAGCGGTACTGCAAGCCTTGATGTAATTGCCGCAGTAAAGAAAGCTGTTAAAATTCCTGTTATCGGAAACGGCGATGTTACAGACCTTGAATCATGCCTTAATATGTATGAGAAAACAGGCTGTGACCTTGTTATGATAGGTCGTGGCAGTTATGGAAATCCGTTTGTGTTTGATGAGATAAACTCATATTTCAGCGGAAAAGAATATACTCCGCCGACAGTTGAAGAAAAAATGAGAGTTATGCTTGAACACATCCGTCTCATTCTTCAGTTAAGTGAAAAAAGTGAAGAACTTGCGGTTCATGAAGCAAGAAAACACGCCGCATGGTACATGAACGGATATTATGGTTCAGCGAAATTCCGTGGACGCTGTTATACTCTTTCTTCATATGCTGAAGCTGAGAGTCTTGCGGCGGAATTTGCGGAATTACAAAGGTCAAGAGCAGTTGAAAGCAATATTTGACTTGTGTTGTGCATAATAAACAATATTTTTTATCAAACTTTGTATGGTTGAACAAAATTGGTTGAGTGACCATGATGATAAAGATGAATCCCCTATATTGCGTTGATTTGTCTGTGTCTGACCATGCAATGATATATAAAACAGTATGTAAAACTGCATATATATGATACAATAGGTAATTGCAAATAATAAATATATGTGATATAATATAACAGGATAAAGCAGTATTCTGCTTTTCCGAAAAGGAGATATAAAATGAAGACAGAAAAAAGACGTATATTTGCGGCTGTAAGCACACTTTCATTCGTTGTATCTGTGCTGACAGGTTGCGGAAACAGTAGAACAGTTGGCAATATTGAAGAAGAATCAGCAAGAATAACTGCAATAAGCACTGCTATTGAAACAACAACAGCAGAGCCTACAACAGAACCGATTCCCGAAGATAAGGTTGTGCACGTTGTTGCGGCAGGTGACAATCTTATTCACTATTCAGTATTCAAGAATGCTGAAACTTATGCAGGCGGAAACGGCTACGATTTTACACCTATTTATAAGGAAGTAAAATATCTTGTTGAATCAGCAGACATTGCCGTACTCAATCAGGAAACAGTAATTTCACAGAGCAATGCCGTATGCGGTGCAAACGGCGGAGTTCTTATTTTCAATTCACCGCCGGAGGTTGCAGACGCTGTCATTGACTGCGGATTTGATGTAATCACAATGGCTAACAATCACCTTCTCGATATGGGTGCATACGGTCTTGAAGAATCAATCAATTTCTGGAATGAAAAGGCTAAGGAAAATGACCTTACAGTTCTCGGTGCTTATCTCAATGAGGAGGATATGGAGAATATCAGAATCAGAGAAGTAAACGGTGTCAAGGTTGCATTCCTTGCATATGCCGAGCATCTTAACGGATTTTCAATTCCTTATGATTCATCACTCAGAGTTGTAATGAATTACGAGGAAGATGTTATCGAGAGACAGATTAAAAAAGCTAAGGAAATGGCTGACGCTGTTATCGTTTCTGCACACTGGGGCGGAGAGGATACACACGAGGTTTCTGAAGACAGAATCGAGCTTGCAAACAAAATGGTAAACTGGGGCGCAGATGTTATTCTCGGCGGACACACACATACTGCACAGACTATGGAGTGGATTCCGAGAGAAGACGGCACAAGGGGCTTTGTTTATTATTCAATGGGCAATTTCGTATGTGCACAGACAGATAACTTCAACGTAATCGGCGAAATGCCTGATTTTGACATAGTTGTAGACGGTGTGACAAATGAGGTTACACTTGAAAATGTAAAGTGCATTCCTACTATAGTTCAGTACGAAAGTCCTGATTTTGCAAATATGAGAATATATCCTTACAGCAAGTATTCGGAAGAACTTGCCAATGAACACGGACTTCCTTATGCGTATCCGAGAGGAACTTATACAGAGTTCAACTGGGATGTTGTAAACCGCATAATCGAGGAAAATTTTCCGGCTGAATTCAGAGCTTTAGATAAATAATATTAAAAATTCAAAAACGCTTAAAAAGTGCTCCTTAATGCGATTTAATGATAAAATGAGCGTTGTGCAAACCGCTCAAAAAATCATTTTACGGTTTGTTTGAATTACCAAAAACCGAATTAACCTATTTACTTTTTTTTAGGAGTGATATATAATTAAACCGTAGGAAAATGTATAAGTGGGATTTTCTATCTCATCATGGCAGTATGATGCGTCTTCCGACATCGCCGTACATCTCGGTTTATACTATATTATATATTATACAGTGCTTGCTTTTTATAAGCGATGTAAATCAGGCGTACAGCCTGAAGACAATGATATAATCAGAGAGGCAGACCTTCTCTCTGTTATATAAAAACTTTTTGAAGAAGGAGGAAAAATAAATGAAGACAAACAAGGTAATCGTAGGTGCTATTGCCGCAACGATGCTTTCACTTTCAGCAGGTTCTCTCGTACCAGCTTTCGCAGCCGGTGAAACAGTGCAGATATCCGCTGGCAAAGCTAATGCTGAAGCGGGGGGAACTTTCTCAGTGGACGTATCACTTGCTGACATTCCGGCATCAGGAATCCAGGGTGTTGATTTTGCTATCGTTTTCGACAAGAGCGTAGTAACAATCGACGAAATCACAGTAGGCGAGATTGCAAACAAGGCTGATTCAGCAGACCAGACTGCATCACTCTTACCAGTTTTTGATGTATCAATTAAGAATAGTGAGGGCTATGCAAATGTTGTTTGGTCAACAGGCGTTGATGATTCTTCTTACTGGATTACTAAGGCAGGTACATTCTGTACAGTCAAGGGCACTGTTGCAAGCGGTGCTAAGGACGGAACAGAATCACCTATCAAGCTTGAAGCTGTAAAGCGTGAGACATATGTTGGCTCAGGTGTTCAGAACAGCAGTATTCACATCGGATACTCAGAGGGCAAGCAGGGTGTTGCTTATGGTGTAAAGGCTTCCAATGGTGCAGTTACTATCGGCAAGGAACAGTCATCAACAACTACTACACAGCCTGTACAGAATGTTGTTCGTGGAGATGCAAACTGTGACGGTGAAGTTAATATGGCTGATGCTGTAATTATCATGCAGTCAATTGCTAACCCGAATGCATATGATATTAACGGTTCAAATGCTAACTGTATCACAGCACAGGGCAAGATTAATGCAGACATTGTTGGCGGTACAAGCGGCAAGGGTGGAGACGGTGTAACTAACACTGATGCTTTACAGATTCAGAAGTACCTTCTCCAGCTCGTTACAGAACTTTAATCCGAGATTATCTGATTTGTCCCTCTTACAAAGGAATTCAAAAAACCAATTATGTTTAACTAATAGGTTACAAACCTAAAGAAAGGAATTATTACAAATGAAAAAGTTAATTTCTGCGGCTACAGCTCTTACTATGGCTGCAACAATGGTTAGCTCTATCGTTCCTACAGTAGTTTCTGCTGCAGACGCTAAGAAGGGCTTCTCCATTGAGGCTTACAAGGAAGCTGACTCAAAGTACAGCACAATGGGAAACGACATTAAGGTAAGCAAGGATGACATTGCAGCAGGCGATGTTGTTATTCCATGTGCTGTTTACCTTGACGAAACTACAAACGATATGCTCTCACTTTCAGTTTCATTCTCAGTTACATCATCATCACCTGATGTTAAGAATGTAAAGATTACTGAAATTCCATTATCAAAGGCATATTTCGACACAAAGAAGTCTTATACAACTCCTGATGGCAAGACATTTGAAACAGACATTCCTGTTGCATTCAGCGGTGAATTATCAGGCAGAGGCGTATGGTCAAACGGTGGTTCATACCAGATTGCTACAGACCCAAGCCAGTCAGTTGCAGGTGCAGACTACTACTACCTTGGTTGTTCATGGACAAACGGTGGCAGAGGTTATACATACAGCAGCGCTAAGTCAACAGATCACCCATTCCTCGTATTCAATGTAACTCTTCCAAAGGGTACATCAGAGGGAACATATACATTTGATTACTGCAAGTACAACACAGATACTTCAGGTCAGTATGATAACCCGACACCTATGGTTGAGGTAGCAGGTAAAAGATACACAATTGCTAACAGCAATCTTGACCTTAAGCCAATGACAATCACAGTTGGCGATGCAGCACCTGCTGATACAACTACAACAACAAAGCCTGTTGTAACAACAACAACATCAAAGGCTCCAGAGGCTGTTACAACAACAACAGCAGGTAACCCTGGTTCATCAAATGCACAGATTGCATTCGATATGGGCGACTATAAGACAGTTGCCGGCGATGATAAGTTATTTGTTGACGTTAAGGTTGACACAAAGGGCAACAAGATGACATCAGCAGACGTTATCTTCAACATTCAGTCACCACTTGAGATTACAGAAATTGATGCTGCTTCACCTGCAACAGGTTCAACAGTAGTTACAAACCTTGCAATTCTCGGTGCAAACTTAATTTGTACAGATGAAAACAGTGACCCAATGATTCCTGATGCAGATTCAGCAATCTTCCAGCTCACAGTAAACGTTCCATCAAGCACACCGGACGGCACATACAAGATTGGTATGGATAAGTGCCTTGTTTACACAAACGGTGGTAAGCAGTATACAACAGAAGTTATCAACGGTAACATCGTTGTAGGCGAGGGTGGTACACCTGCTACAACAACACCAACTCCAGTAACAACAACATCATCAAAGGCTCCAGAGGCTGTTACAACAACAACAGTAGGTAACCCTGGTTCATCAGATGCACAGATTGCATTCGATATGGGCGACTATAAGACATTTGCCGGCAATGATAAGTTATTTGTTGACGTTAAGGTTGACACAAAGGGCAACAAGATGACATCAGCAGACGTTATCTTCAACATTCAGTCACCACTTGAGATTACAGAAATTGATGCTGCTTCACCTGCAACAGGTTCAACAGTAG
>JAKSQU010000020.1 GCA_024403965.1 Ruminococcus sp. | reverse complement strand
GTTCAAGCAAGACACACACATAGCCGTCAGGCGGTAATTGTGCGGTGTTGCCTAAGATATGCAAAATGCTGACAGACAGCGCAATGTCACAATGCACGATGATTTTGTTCTGTCACATATTGCAGGGGCGGCGTTAAGTCGCATTTTTTCTTTTCTTTCAGAACAATTCTCCCCACAGCACCATATAATACACAGAGGTGAATATATTTTGTTCAAGGAAATTCTCATTGCCGTAACCGTAAGCATTGACACCTACCTTGCGGCATCTGCATGCTGTTGTAAAAAAATCAGAATCCCTGTTTTATCGTCTGTTGTGATAAACCTTATCTGCGCCGCCGTGCTTTATATTTCAATCAGCTTTTCATCTGTGCTTACCGATTTCGTTTCGGCAGATTTCTGCAGAATTTCGGGCGGATTTGTTCTTATCACTCTCGGTATTCTGACTATTCTCAAAAGCTTTGCACGTTCAGTTGCAAAACGTATTTCTCAAAATGGTGATATCAGCATGAAACTCGGCAGCACTCCGCTTGCTGTAAGGCTGTATCTCGACGATACTGCCGCAGACAGAGACAATTCAAAGGTGCTCACTTTCTTTGAGGCTGTTACTCTTGCTGTGATAAGCTCATTTGATTCAGCCGCAATAGGTCTTAACAGCGGATTTCATAATATTTCTCCGCTTTATGCATCTTTATTCACTTTTTTATGCGGTTTTGTCGCTGTATGGCTCGGCTCTGTCACAGGACAAAAAATCTCCTCCCTTAAACACGATTTCTCATGGGTGGGAGGAGTTCTTCTTATTATTTTTCCGTTTGTATTATAGCTCGTAAACCACTATTTCAGGCGGATTGAACAGTCTCATTTTTCCAAGACCGCCCGATACAAGAACCTTTTTTCCGCCAAAGCTGTAAATTCCCTTTGAATATTTCGGGAAAAACTTTCTTTCGGGCGAAAGTACTGCAATTCCGAATAGTCTTACCAAACCGCCGTGAACGTGTCCGCTGAATGTATAATCTGCTCCCCATTCTGCATATTTATCCGCAAATAACGGATTGTGTGCAAGGAGTAAATTTTCACCTTCGGGACATTTTCCAAGCATTTGTTCCATATTCTTTTCGTCAATGACATCAAGGTTTCTGTAATGCCCGTCTTTCTTGTAGACAGTATACGGTTCATCAAGTCCGTAAATTTTAAGTTCACGTCCCTTGATATTTACTGTTTCATAAGTATTTTTAAGAATTTTCACGCCGTTTCTTTCAAGCACTGAAAGAAAATCTTTCAGAATTTCTCCCTCCAGATCCTTTTCGTGATTGCCGAAAATCATATAAATCGGCGCTGTATCCTTAATACCGCTTAAAAAGGCATCTGTTGCAGAAAATTTCGTGCATTGCCTTGATGTGATATCACCTGTTATAAAGATAAGGTCAGGATTTTCACGTCTTACCCTTTCGGCAAGACGCTTGTTTCCTTTTCCGAATTTTTTTCTGTGCAGATCTGATATCTGAACAATTTTTATATTTCCGCCGAAACTCTCATGCCTTGTAATAAGCATAAGCCTGTTTTCTGCAAGACCATACAAGAATACTAATGCGGCTAACAATGAAATGACTATCAGTATTTTCAATTATTAATCCTCATTATCGTCAGGTTCAGCCTCAATAATTACCTCGTTTGCCTCTTCAAGCTGTGCCTCAGCCTCAGCCTCTTTAAGCTGTTCTTCTGTAAGCTGTTCAACCTTTTCGATTTCTGCGCTGTCGTCATGCTCTGCTCTTGTGAATGCAACAACCTTTGCACCCTCATTTACACGCATTACTCTTACGCCCTTTGCGATTCTGCCCATAATACGAATATCATCTGCAAGTATTCTGATAATGATGCCGTCACTTGAAACAAGAATGATATCATCCTCATTGTCTACAATCTTGATTCCGCAGACATGACCTCTTACATCGTCAACCTTGTAGTTTTTAAGACCGTAACCGCCACGATTCTGAATTCTGTAGCTTTCGATATCAGTTCTCTTGCCGTAGCCGTTTTCTGAAACTGTAAGGAGTGTTGCACCCTGTCTTACTCTTGCAACGCCTACAACATAGTCACCCTCACGGAGCTTGATTGCCTTTACACCATGTGCTGAACGTGAAAGTGCTCTTGCACAGTCTTCTTCCATGCGTAAAGCCATACCGTCTCTTGTAGCAACGAAAAGCTGATCATTTCCGTCTGTAAGACGTACACCTGCAATTTCGTCACCCTCGTCAAGACCGATTGCAATAAGTCCGTTCTTGCGGACATTTTTGTAAAGTGAAAGATTTGTTCTCTTGATTTTACCGTTCTTAGTAACGATTGAAACATACTTGTCATCGGTGAATTCGGTTGTCTTAATCATTGCAGTAACCTTTTCACCCTCAGTAAGCGGTAAGAGATTTATGAGATTAAAGCCTCTTGATGCCTTTGAGCCGTCAGGAATTTCATAGCACTTCAGCTTGTACATAATACCCTTGTTTGTAATGAAAAGGATATTGTCATGTGTACCGCAGATAAACATTTCCTCAACGAAATCTTCTTCACGCTGTTTCATGCCTGTGATACCACGTCCGCCACGTTTCTGTGTCTTGTATTCAGCCACAGGCATACGCTTGATGTAGCCGTTGTTTGTAAGAGTTACAACGCAGTCTTCCTCAGGAATAAGGTCTTCGATATCAACCTCACCGCTGACATTTTCTATATCAGTTCTTCTCTTGTCGCTGAATTTCTTTCTGATTGCGTTAAGGTCATTCATGATGATTTCGTAAACCTTGTTTACATCAGCAAGAATATCCTCAAATTCAGAAATCTTTGTGAGAAGTCCGTAGAGCTCGTCTGTAATCTTCTGTCTTTCAAGACCTGTGAGCTGTCCGAGACGCATCTGAACAATAGCCTCAGCCTGTTCCTGTGAAAGACCTGTCTGTTCTTCCATGTGAAGTCCTGACAAATCATACTGTGCTCTGTCGAGAAGTGCAGACATATCAACGTCCTTGAAACGCTCAATCATTTTTTCCTTAGCCTCAGCAATTGTTGAGCTTGAACGGATAATTGCGATAACCTCGTCGATATAGTCAGCCGCAAGAACAAAGCCCTGTAAGATATGTGCTCTTTCGATAGCCTTTCTTAAATCATAGCGTGTTCTTCTCTGAATAACATCAACCTGGAATTCAAGATATTTTGTGAGCATCTGCTTGAGTGTGAGTATCTTAGGCTCGTTGTTTACGAGTGCAAGCATGATGATTCCGACTGTATCCTGTAACTGTGTGAGAGCAAAAAGCTTATTGAGTACAATCTCAGGATTTGCGTCCTTTTTAAGCTCGATAACTACTCTCATACCATCCTTGTCGGATTCGTCACGAAGGTCATAAAGTCCCTCGATACGCTTGTCCTTTGCAAGCTGATTAATGCTCTTTAAAAGTCTTTCCTTGCGGAGCATATAAGGGATTTCGTCTACGATAATACAGTTTCTGCCCTTAATCTCTTCAAAATGTGTACGGCTGCGGAGAATAATCTTTCCTCGTCCTGTGCCGTAAGCCGCACGGATGCCTGCCTTGCCCATAACGATACCGCCTGTAGGGAAGTCAGGTCCCTGAATATGCTCCATAAGCTGTTCAAGAGTACAGTCAGGGTCATCTATAAGAAGCTGTAATGCGTCGATAACCTCGCCGAGATTGTGCGGCGGTATATTTGTAGCCATACCTACAGCGATACCTACTGAACCATTTACGAGAAGATTAGGAAATCTTGAAGGAAGAACAACAGGTTCTTTAAGACGGTCATCGTAGTTAGCTGTAAAGTCAACTGTTTCCTTGTTGATGTCGGTAAGCATATCAAGAGTAAGCTTAGCCATCTTAGCCTCAGTATAACGGTAAGCCGCAGGGCCGTCACCGTCGATTGAACCGAAGTTTCCGTGACCGTCAACAAGGGGATATCTCATTGAGAAATCCTGTGCAAGACGTACAAGTGCATCGTAAACTGATGCGTCACCATGTGGATGATAGCGTCCGAGTACAGCACCGACTGTATCGGCACATTTTCTGTATGCCTTGTCAGGTGTAAGGCCATTTTCATGAAGTGTATAGAGAATACGTCTGTGAACAGGCTTTAAGCCGTCTCTTACGTCCGGTAATGCACGGGAAACGATTACCGACATGGCATAGTTGAGCATGGAATTTTCCATTTCATCAACAAGCTCTGAATGTATTACTGTGGTATTGTCGTTATATAGCATTTTTTCCTCCTTGAACATTTATAGGGATTGCCCTTAGTATTTCAAGTTCTTTTTCTGTAAATTTTTCTTTCGGAAGTATATAAAGTGAGGCATTATCAGGTATGATAAGAAAGAATTTATCATATTCCTCAGTTTTCAGACCATCTGCAAAGGAAATTCTTGTTTTTTCGGGCAAAGGGTCATCTTCCATATCTTCTGTGTCTTCAACGTTGCTCATATCGTCTGCAACTGTCGAAATATCAATAAAGCTTTCGGAAACGCCTATTTTATATACAGGCTCACCCAGTGCACTTACTGATTCAACAAGATTTCTGCGGAGCTTTCTCGGGTCATACCATGTTTTTACCGCAAAGGCAAACATGACAAATGAAAAAAGAAAAAATGCATACTGTCCATTTTCACTGCTGAAACCCATAACCGCAGATATAGCTCCGATTACGCATAATACAGCAATCAGAATACGCTTTTTCGGGAAAACGTATTTTTTCTGAAACTGTATATATGCCTCTCTGAAAATTTCAAGCGGAATTGTATATTCTTTTTCAAGCTGATAATTCTCTTCCATTTTATCTCCTTATATGTCAAGATTCTGAGCAAACTTAGCGTTTTTCTCGATGAACATACGTCTCGGCTCAACCTTGTCACCCATGAGAATTGAGAATACCTCGTCAGCCTTTAAAGCGTCTTCCATGGTAATCTTTACGATTGTACGGCGTTCAGGGTCCATAGTAGTTTCCCAGAGCTGTTCAGCGTCCATTTCACCAAGACCTTTGTAACGCTGTACAGCGACATCCTTGTATTTGCCGTCTTCTGAAAGTTCATTTATGTATCTGTCTCTTTCTTCATCTGAGAAAGCATAGCGTATATTCTTCTTGCGCTCAACTCTGAAAAGCGGCGGCTGTGCGATATATACATTTCCGTTTGTGATAAGCGGACGCATATAGCGGAAGAAGAATGTAAGAAGAAGTGTTCTGATGTGCATACCGTCAACATCGGCATCCGCCATAATGATAACCTTGCCGTAGCGGAGTTTTTCGATATCAAAGTCCTCGCCGATGCCCGTGCCGAGTGCTGTAACGACAGGAGCAAGCTTTTCATTGCCGTAAATCTTGTCGATTCTTGCCTTTTCTACGTTGAGCATTTTGCCCCAGAGTGCAAGAATAGCCTGATAACGTCTGTCACGTCCCTGTTTAGCACTGCCGCCCGCAGAATCTCCCTCGACGATATAGATTTCGGTGTAGCGGTTGTCACGCTCAGAGCAGTCTGCAAGCTTTTCAGGCATAGCCGCACTGCCGAAAGCATTCTTTTTGCGCTCTGCCTCTCTTGCTCTCTTAGCCGCCTCTCTTGCTTTAAGTGCGGAAAGGCTCTTTTCAAATATCATCTTTGCTGTGTCAGGATTTTCTTCAAGATAATTCATAAGCTTTTCCTGAACGAGCTTTTCGATGAAAGGCTTTACCTCAGGATTTCCGAGTCTGCCCTTTGTCTGTCCTTCAAATTCACATTCAGTAAGCTTTACAGAAATAATAGCTGTAAGACCTTCACGGACATCATCGCCTGCGAGCTTTTCCTTATCCTTGAGAAGTCCCATTTTTCTGCCGTATTCATTTACAACCTTTGTAAGAGAATTCTTAAAGCCTGTTTCGTGTGAACCGCCGTCTTTGGTATGGATATTGTTTGCAAATGAGAGAATAACCTCGTTGTAGCTGTCATTGTACTGCATTGCGATTTCTGCAATTGCGTCGCCCTGACTGCCTGAAACATAAATAACCTCACCGCTGAGACTTTCAAGACCTCTTGTCTGATGTATATGCTCTACAAACTGACGGATACCGCCTTCATAGTGGAGAGTTTCACTCTGAATATTCTCTTCGTCACGCTTGTCTGTGAAAACAATTCTTATACCTGCATTAAGGAAAGCCTGTTCACGAAGTCTTTTGAGAAGAACCTCGTATTCATATACAGTGCTTTCAAAAATCTGTGCATCAGCCTTGAACATAACGCTTGTACCTGTTTCGGTTGTATCACCGATAACCTTAAGCTGTTCACTGTAATTACCACGTTCAAAACGCTGAAAATATACGTGCTTGCCGTCCTTTACAGTGAGTTCAAGCCACTCTGAAAGTGCGTTTACAACAGACGCACCTACACCGTGAAGACCGCCTGATACCTTGTATCCGCCGCCGCCGAATTTTCCTCCTGCGTGAAGTATTGTATAAACAACGGTTGCGGCTGAAATTTTTTCCTTAGGATGAATTCCGACAGGAATACCACGTCCGTTATCTGATACTCTGATAACATCGCCTTTGAGTATCTCAACCGATATTTCACTGCAGAATCCGGCAAGAGCCTCATCGATGGAGTTGTCAACTATCTCATAGACAAGATGGTGCAGACCTCCCGGACCTGTTGAACCGATGTACATACCCGGTCTCTTGCGGACCGCCTCAAGTCCTTCGAGTACCTGTATGTCGTTTTCATCATAGTTGTTAATCTGCTGACTCATTTTTTACCTCCATATTATTTGTATCATAATCCGTCTGTACACAGACCGCCGCCCGAAGAAAGACGTTTTTTAAGCGTATATGCGGCAAGCTGTGATATATATACTTTTTCTCTGCCGTTTTTGCATGTTATGATAAAGCTTTTCGGCATTTCATATGATGTATAAACACAGATATGTTCTTTTTCCGCACGTTCAAGCAGTTTTTTCGTACACTGCTCAACTGTGGTATTCTCGATATCGAAAATGCCGACTATATCTTTTGTATCTACTGTATGGTTATTCCCTATGTGAAGATACATTTTCTGATTCCTCCGTAATGCGTCCGCCGTTTATGTGCAGCAGCTTGCCCTTTATTTCGGGAAGAAGTGCGCTTTCATTCGGCGTAGTAAGAAACACCTGCATATCCTTTATCATATCAAAGACAAAACGCTGACGGTTTTCATCAAGCTCTCCCATAACATCATCAAGGAATACAACGGGAGCGTCCTTTGATTTTTTCATATAGATTTCAGCCTGTGCAAGCTTCATTACAAGTGCGGCACTTTTAATCTGTCCCTGTGAGCCGTAGTCCTTTGCGCTTACGCCGTTGATTTTAATGATAATCTCATCACGGTTTACGCCTGCGTGCGTACTGCCTGTGCGAATATCATAATCGGCTGTTTCACGAAGACGGCGGTAATACTGCTCATAAGCATCATCACCGCACGGCTTTTCAAAGTCCTCTGCCTTGAATACATTTGACCTGTATTCAAGGGTAAGCTCTTCTGTGCCGCCCGAAACTGTCCTGTAAAGTCTTCCGCATATTTCATTTATTCTGGTTACATACTCATTTCTGAGCCATGAGATGACAGCACCCTCTTTTGATGCCTGTCTGTCCCATACTTCAAGTATATCCGCAGATGCGCCCTTCTGTGCAATGTTTTTGAGCAGAGCATTGCGCTGATTCATTATCACATTGCTTTTGTTAAGGTGCATTACGAATACGGGATTAAGCTGTGATGCCGCCATATCAATGAAATTACGCCTTTTTTCAGGTGAACCCTTTATTATGTCGGTATCATCAGGTATAAATGCTATACACTTGAAAACGTCAAAAAGTGCTCTTGTGCCTTTCTGTTTAACTCCGTTAAGCAGAATAGACTTCTGTGAATTTGAGCCGCCTGTCATTTCAAAGACGATTTTCTGCTCTCTCACGCTGTCAAGAATTTTTACGGCAGATGACATTCTGCTGCCGTCAAGACAGATATAGTCCTTTTCCTTAGAGCCTCGAAAGCTCTTACAGCCCGAAAGAATCCACATAGCCTCAAGCAGATTTGTCTTTCCCTGTGCATTTTTTCCGACTATTATATTATATTTCGGGTCGGGGGCAAAATTAATCCCCGACAGATTCTTAAAGCCGTCAATGGCGGCATAAGTGATTATCACTCTACTGTTACCTCTTGTCCGTCAAGTGAAACAACATCACCCGGACGGATTTTTTTGCCTCTCATTGTGCATACTTCGCCGTTAACGGTTACAAGACCATCCTGTATAACATTCTTAGCCTCTCCGCCTGTATCACAGAGTGCGGCAAATTTGAGAAGTGCATCAAGCTTGATAAATTCAGTTGTTATTTTAATTTTTTCAGACATTTCAATCAACCCTTTAACTGTACAGGCATTACAAGGAATATAAAGCTTTCGCCCTCAAGCGGAAGAATTTCAATAACCTTCATAGGACCATTGAATCTCATTCTCACCTTATCACCCTCTGCGGCTCTGAGTGCCTCTAAAACAAGCTTGTTGTTAAAGCCTATTCTGATATCATCGCCAGTGATATCAGCGGATACAGCGTCATTAATTTTACCTATGCCTGTGCGTATATTGATTTTTATTACACCCTTGCCTGTTTCAAAGCAGATAGGTGCCTTGTTTTTCTCATCAATGAGAAGTGAACATCTTTCAAGACAGGTGAGAAGCTCTCTCTTGCTGAGAATTACCTCTGTGCTGAATGAATGCGGTGTGCTTGCCTTGTAGTTATGGAATTCACCGCCTAAAAGTCTTGAAATAATGAATGTGCTGCCCACCTCAAAAATAATATGGCGGTCATTTGTAAAGATATTACAGATTTTGTCTGTATCATCCTTTATAAGTGAAGAAAGCTCAAGGAGAGCCTTTTTAGGCACTACAAAGTGGTATTTTTCAGTGCTGTCAGTTTTTTCACATCTTATGGCAAGACGGAATCCGTCGATTGCCACCATATTGAAATTGCCGTCTTCGACATCGAAAAGTTCACCTGTCATTACAGGCTTGCTTTCATTTGTTGAAGTAGCATAGCTTGTCATATTAATCATTGATTTAAGAGTGCTCTGCTTTACTGTAAAGCACTTTCCGTCATCAATTACAGGAAGGTCAGGGAATTCCTTTGCTGAGATTGCTGAAAAGCTGCACTCTGTAGCAGAGCATGAGATATTTACCGTAAGATTTTCGTCAATATCAAAAGTAATCTCATCACCTGACATACGTCTTGTAAATTCGCTGAAAAGTCTTGGGCTGATTACAAAGCTGCCTTCGCCGTCTGTTTCAGCATTTATTGTAGTCTGTATACCGAGCTCAAGATTAAATCCTGTAAGCTCTACCTTTTTATCAGAAACGATAACTCTGATTCCCTCAAGTGCAGGAATAGCTGCTTTCTGTGCAACGCCTCTTGAAACATTGCTGATAGCCTCGCTGAGTTCGTTTTTACTGCAAATAAATTTCATTGTTACCTCCGGTTATGCCTGTCTGATTTATCCGTTCTCTGAAAAGAGAAAAGATAAGAAAGAAAAAGATAATAAAAGTAAAGAATAATATAGATATATATATTGTTGTTGTTGTTGGGGCGGTTGAAATGTTGGAACAGCTGTTTTTCAACGCAGTATTGGGGAAAACTCATCCACACAGGGCTGTTGTGAAATTTTTCATAAATGTGAAAAACTTTTCAACGGCTGTTTTTGATGTGGAATAAGTTGAGATTTGTGGAAGGATTGTTTGTGGAATGTTCAGAAATCTGTTAATCTGCGATTTTTGATGTGATTTTTTAATTAACATTTCAAAAGCCTGTTAAGTGTTGAAAACTCAAAACTGTTGAACAGCATTTTTTATTACAGGATGTAATACTCTGTAAATCTGCGCTGTTTCGGGAAAATTCAACAGGCTGAGTTCTCCACAGAGTTTTGAACACTATGTTGAAAACTCTGTGGAGAACCTGTGATGTCAACAGTTTTTCAATACTCCGCTGTGTAAAAATGCAGTGCTGAAAAGCACTGAAAAACAGCGTGAAAAAATAGTTTTCAACAGGGGTCAGTTCTTGCTCTTGTCTTTTATGTTCTTGATAATATCAGATACGAGATTTTTAAGATTTGCGTCCTTGTCCATTGCCTCAGTAACGCTTGTTACTGAATATACGATAGTTGAGTGGTCACGTCCGCCGAATTCAGTACCGATTGATGCAAGGGGCATCTGTGTGATTTCTCTTACAACGTAAATTGCAACCTTTCTTGCAATTGAAATCTGTGCTGAACGCTTGTTTGAACGTAAATCCTCGGGTGAAACGCCGTAAACTGTAGAAACCTCTGAAATAATTTTCTCTACTGTAATCGGAATAGGCTGTTCATCTGTGAGAACATCTCTGATTACGCTCTGTGCCATGGAAATTGTAATCGGACTTCCTGCAAAATGATTGAGAGCCTTTAGTCTTACAACTGCGCCTTCAAGCTGACGGATGTTTGACTTTAAGCGGTTTGCCATGAATTCAGCAACCTCACTCGGCATTTTGAGTTCAAGGAGTTCTGATTTTCTGTTGATGATGGCAAGTCTTGTTTCATAGTCAGGTGCAGAAATATCGGCAATAAGTCCGCCCTCGAAACGTGTTCTGAGACGCTCTTCAAGTGTAAGGAGTTCCTTCGGCGGTTTATCAGATGTGATTACAATCTGTCTGCCTTCCTGATGGAGCTTGTAGAATGTATGGAAGAATTCCTCCTGCATACGTTCCTTTCCTGAGAAGAACTGAATATCGTCGATAAGGAGAATATCGGCATTTCTGTATTTTTCGTGGAAATCGGAAATAAGACCTGTATTGATTGCATTGATAAGCTCACTTCCGAAGGTTTCACTTGTAACGTAAACGATATTGAATACAGGATGATTTTTTCTTACTTCGTTTGCAATTGCAGTGATAAGGTGAGTCTTACCCATTCCTGAAGGACCGTATATAAAGAGCGGATTGTAGTCAGGAACAGCCTTTTCTCCGCAGTTTTTCGCTACAGACTTACTGCATGCAAGGGCAAATTCATTTGAGCGTCCCTCGATGAATGTATCGAAAGTATAGTCATAGTTAGCGAATTTATATGACTGTTCGAGCTCCTTGTGCTTGATTTCGAGCTCGTCATCAGTAGGAATTGTGAATTTTTCAGTTTCTTCTGACTCAACATTGATGATGATATTTATATTAAGACCATAAACAGTGAGAAAAGCCTCTTTAAGAATAGCGTCATATGTAGTCATTACGATGTTTCTCTGAAATTCAGTCTGAACGCTGAAAACTGCATCTGAACCGTCAAAGCTGACAGGAACAAGGCGGTCAAGCCATGTTGTGATACCTATTGCAGGTATTTTTTCGTTTTCAAGGCAGTATTTCTTTATGCTGTCGAAAACTTCTTCAAAAGAATTCATATTTAACCTCCGTGAGTTATTTGATTGCACGTTTTATAAAAAAGCGCATTATCAACCTATTATAATATAAGTATATTATAGCACATAAGATTTCTTTTTTCAAGTGCCTTTCAGTAGAAAATCAGACTGTTTTCCACACGGTTATTGACACATTGTTGAAAACATTGTGGAATTCACATCCCGATTATTGAAAAAATGTTAGAATGCCGAATAAACAGGCACATTCAGACTGTTGAAAACTTTCATTTCAGATAAACGCAGGCATCACTTTCAATGTTTTCAACAGTTCTGACTCAACAAAAGGTTGAAATGTTATGCGGTGCGGTATACGTTTTCAACACATACGGAATGACGTTTTTTCGCTGAAATTCGACGTTTTTCAGCTATTGAGAGAATTGCACAAGGTTTGTCCGAAAATATTCAGTATTAATTGTAGGAATACACAATTTTTTGCAAATTACTTGACATAACAGGCTTTTTACTATATAATACTGTAGTGTAATGCGGTCATTGTGGTCGCAGCTTTTTATGCTTAACAGAGTTGTTTCAACTCTTTCAGGCACTTCTGTTTTTTCGCAGAAGATAGCTTTTTACATTTGCAGAGAGGAGGAACTGAATATGAAAAGAACATATCAGCCAAAGAAGCTCCACAGAAAGAAGGAGCATGGTTTCATGAAGAGAATGGCTACTAAGAACGGCAGAAAGGTTTTAGCTCGTAGAAGATCTAAGGGCAGAGCTAGATTAACTCACTGACGAGGCTGACCACAAAATCTTTATTTTGTGGTCTTTTTTGTTATTGCACAGCTTTACGGCTGTTTGCTATCGCTGGGGGAGACAATGCTTTATACTGAAATAATGAAAGACAACAAGGATTTCCTTAATCTTTACAGAAAAGGAAAATATTCCGCCTCTAAATACTCTGTTATCTATGTAAGACCTAACGGCAGACCTTTTAACCGACTCGGTATTACCGCAGGAAAAAAGGTGGGCAATGCGGTTTGCAGAAACAGGGCGAAAAGACTGATAAGACTTGCTTACAGACAATATGAGGCATCACTTCCGCTTGGCATGGATATCGTTATTGTCGCAAGAAATACGATTTGTGATATTAAATCACAGGAGTACTGCGGTTATATGGAAAAAAAGGGAATTGCTGACATTTACAGAATGTTCCGCAGCTTTCCCGCAGCAGACAAAAAGGCATGAAATACATCTTTATTGCTCTTATAAGGTTTTACAAGAAATGTATTTCGCCTCTTTTTCCGCCTAAATGCAAGTATTATCCGACATGCAGTACATATGCGCTTGAGGCTTTCACAAGATTCGGTTTTTTCAGAGGATTTGCTCTTTCTTCATGGAGACTTCTCCGATGCAACCCGTGGTCACTCGGCGGTATAGACTATGTTCCCGATAAGTTTTCTTTAAGATATCGTAAAATAGGAAAATATATGGCAGACAGCAAAGGCGACACAGATGTTTTTGAAGATGACCGTGAGAATTATGACTCACGGCAGTAAGGGGTAAATATGATTGGACTTTATGATATCATAGGCCGTCCGCTCGGCTTTTTGATGAGAATTATCAATTCGTTTTTTTCTAATTATGCGGTATCGATTATTATTTTTACAATTGTTACAAAGCTTATTCTTCTGCCGTTTAACTACAGTATGCAGAAAAGCAGTGCAAGACAGACACTTCTTGCTCCTAAGCTCGAAAAGCTGAAAAAAAGCTATGCAAATAATCCGACTAAATTTCAGGAAGAACAGCAGAAGCTTTTCCAGGAAGAGGGCGTAAACCCTGCAGCATCATGCCTTCCTTCACTTATTCAGATGTTACTTCTTTTCGGCGTTATCGACGTTGTTTATAAGCCGCTCACACATATTCTCGGATTTTCAAAGAATATTATCCAGTCTGCAAACGAAATTGCTGAAACAACAACAGGCAATTTAAGAAACGAGCTTATCGTTATGCAGCGTCTTAACGAATTATCTGACAAATTCAAGCTCCTTGAAGGTGATTTCTTCAATAAGGTAAGCGAATTCAGAGAGAATTTCACTTTCTTCGGTGCAGACCTTGGTAAAACACCGACACTTCATCCTGAAGCATGGACAAAGGAAGCAATTGTTCTTGCAATAATTCCATTCCTTGCAGGTCTTGCACAGCTTGTATCTTCACTCTATACACAGATGCATCAGAAGAAAATGAACCCTAATATGCAGGGACAGGGCTGTATGACAATTATGTTTGTTACAATGCCGCTTCTCTCAGTTATCTGGGGTTTCAATCTTCCTGCAGGTGTAGGTTTCTACTGGATATGGTCAGCACTTATTTCAACTCTTGTTACATTCGCACTTAATCAGTATTTCTCACCTGAACGTATCAAGGTGATTAACGAAAAGGAAAAGGCTAAGGCTAAAGCTTATGCTGAAAAGCACCCTGAAAAGAAAACATTCATGCAGAGAATGCTTGAACAGCAGCAGGCACTTGAAAACGAACAGAACTCCGCAAGAAGAACAGCAAACGGAGATAAGATATCAAGATCTGAAATGAATAAAATCAACCGTGAACAGCTCAGAGAAGCAAGAAAGCGTATGGCTGAAAAATACGGTGATTCTTATGATGACAATGATGATGAAGATTAATTCATCAAGGAGGTTATATATATGACTGAAAAGTTTACTGCAAAGTCTGTAGACGAGGCAAAGGAGCTTGCCGCAAAGAAATTCGGTGTAAGCGTAAACAAGATTAAATTTGAAGTTCTCGAAGAAGGCAAAAAGGGTTTATTCGGTCTTGGTTCAAAGGACGCTGTTGTTAAAGCAACTTTTGCAGCAGAAGCTAAGCCTGTAGTAAAGGCTGAGACACCTGTTGCAACTGCTCCTGTTAAGAAGGAAGAACCTGTAACAGCTGCACCTGTTGTTGAAGAAACAGTTTCTGTTCCTACTACTGAAACAACTGCTGAGCCTGTTGCTGCAGCTGAAGAAACTGCAGAAATCATCGAAGAAAAGGCTGAAGAAGTTTCTGCTGCTATTGAAGAAAAGGCAGAAGCAAAGAAAGAAAATTTCACCGAAGATGATGAAGAGGATTACTCACTTGATAATTTCACACTTATCGAGGATGAGGCTCTTATCGATGCAAAGGTTAAGCTTGCTATGGATTACATCAGAAGTATTTTCAGAGCAATGGATGTTGATGTTAATTTCACAGTTTATCAGAACGAAACAGGCGCTGTACTCAATCTTGAAAGTGACAGCAACGGTGCTATTATCGGTAAGCGCGGCGAAACTCTCGATGCTATTCAGTATCTCTGTTCAATTATTGCAAACAAGGGTGACAAGGATTATTTCCGTATCACAATTGATTGTCTCGGCTACCGCAGCAAGAGAAAGGATACTCTTGAACAGCTCGCTGCAAAGATTGCAAAATCAGTTCTCCGTACAGGACGTTCACAGCCACTTGAGCCTATGAACCCTTATGAGAGACGTGTTATTCATTCAGCAATTTCCAAGATTGAAGGCGTTTCTTCACGTTCTGTAGGTGAAGAGCCTTACAGAAAGATTATCATTTCTTCACTTAATCCAAAGCCAAACGGCAGAAGACGTGATAACAGAGACAACCGCAAGCGCGGCGACAACAGACGCAGAAACGGCGGTAACAGAAACAACAGAGAAAACCGTGACAGAGAAGTAAAAATGGAGCGCAGATCCGTTGATTTATCTACAAGCTTTGAAAAGGATTACAGAAAGCCAAAGCCGGAGGATACAATGGAAGGCGGTCTTTACGGTAAGATTGAATTATAATATCAAAGGCAGCATCTGTAAAGGTGCTGCCTTTTTAGGAGTGATGTAATTTGTCAACTATTGCAGCAATTTCAACTCCGAATGCGGCAGGCGGCATAGCTGTTATCCGTATATCCGGAGATAAGGCAATAGAAACAGCCGCAAAGGTTTTTCGTCCGTTTACTTCAAAAAAAGTTGAGGATATGGACGGATACACCTGTGCTTATGGTACTGTGTATGACGGTGAAGAACGTCTTGATGACTGTATTCTTACTGTTTTCCGTGCGCCGCACAGCTACACAGGTGAAGATACAGCAGAGCTTTCATGTCACGGCGGACTTTATGTTTCAAAGAGAATTCTCCGTGCTTTGCTGAAAAATGGTGCTGTGAATGCTGAACCCGGTGAGTTTACAAAACGTGCGTATCTTAACGGAAAGCTTGACCTTACACAGGCTGAGGCGGTAATGGATATAATTTCCGCAAACGGAGAAATTGAACTGAAAATGGCTGAAAATCTCCGTGAAGGTGCGGCATTCAAAAAGGCTGAAAAGTGCAGTGAAAAGCTGATGAAAATGCTTGGAGATCTTGCGGCATGGGCTGATTATCCCGACGAGGATACTCCGTCTGTAGAGAACGAAAATCTCCTTGCGGAACTTAATGAGGTCAAGGCAGACCTTGAGTCGCTTATAGTCAACTACGACAGCGGAAGAATTGTGCGTGAAGGTGTTTCAACTGCAATTGTAGGCAGACCGAATGTAGGAAAGTCTACACTTTTCAATTGTCTTAGCGGATGTGAGAGAAGTATTGTTACTGATATCGCAGGCACTACAAGAGACGTTGTAGAAGAATCTGTGCGTCTTGGTGATATAACTTTAAGACTTTCAGACACAGCAGGCATTCACGATACTGATGATGTAATCGAGGGAATTGGTGTTGATATAGCAGAAAAACTGCTTACATCTTCTGAACTTGTTATTGCAGTTTTCGATGGAAGCTGTCCGCTTACGGAGGACGACTTAAGTCTTATAGATAAAGTGAGCAATGATAAATGCATTGCTGTTGTTAACAAATCTGATATTGGAACGCAGATAAAAGAAAAAGATTTAACAGATAAATTTAAACATATTGTATATTTATCTGCAAAAGAAAACACAGGTGTTGAACAGCTTGAAAATGCTGTCAAGGACATTTTTGAGATAAATGACAAGACACTGAACACTGTTTCAGCCGCAAATGAAAGACAGAAAATGTGCATTGATTCTGCACTTAAATCTGTCAACGAGGCAATTGACGCTCTTATGTGCGGCGAACTGCTTGACGCTATCAATGTTCTGATTGATGAGGCTGAACAATCAATTTTAAGTCTGACAGGAAAGAAAGTCACAAATGAAGTTGTTGACGAAGTGTTCTCTCGTTTCTGTGTAGGAAAGTAATTTTTGTTTTTCTATACCTTTTTTGAAAGGTGATAAAAATGTTTCACGTGAAACATTTGGATTGGAGGAATTGAATTGACATATAAAATGGGTGAGTTTGATGTAGCAGTTGTCGGCGCAGGTCATGCAGGAGTTGAGGCGGCACTTGCATCTGCACGTCTTGGATGTAAAACTGTTATGTTTACCATATCACTTGACCAGATTGCGAATATGCCCTGTAATCCGTCAATTGGCGGCACTGCAAAAGGACATCTTGTCCGTGAAATCGACGCTTTAGGCGGCGAAATGGGTAAGGCGGCTGACAAATGTTTCATTCAGAGCCGTATGCTTAACAGGGGAAAAGGTCCTGCGGTACATAGTTTAAGAGTGCAGGCTGACAGAGTTAAGTATCATAATTACATGAAAAATGTCTGCGAAAAACAGGAAAATCTCTATGTGAAACAGGCTGAAATTTCTGATGTAATTGTTGAGGACGGAAAAATCACAGGTGTCAGAACTTCACTTGGTGCTGAATACGGAGTCAAGGCTGTAGTCATTGCAACAGGTACTTACCTTAAAGGCAAGATTCATATTGGTGAGGTCAACTACGAAAGCGGACCTGATTCTGCTTTGCCGAGTAAGTATTTGTCACAGAGTCTTATTGATAACGGAGTTGAAATAAGACGTTTCAAGACAGGCACACCTTGCCGTGTAAACAAAAGAAGTATCAATTTTGATGTTATGGAAAGACAGGACGGCGATGATGAAATTGTTCCGTTTTCATTTGAAACAGACAGAGATACTCTTGAAAATATAGTAAGCTGTTACGTTACATATACAAACAGTAATACACACGAGGTTATACTCTCAAACCTTGACAGGTCACCTTTATACTCTGGAAGAATAGAGGGAGTAGGTCCGAGATACTGTCCGTCAATCGAAGACAAGATTGTAAGATTTTCTGATAAACCACGTCATCAGCTTTTTGTTGAGCCTATGGGATTATCAACAGAAGAGTATTATTTACAGGGAATGTCATCATCATTGCCTGAGGATGTACAGCTTGCATTTCTCAGAACAATAGAAGGTCTCGAAAACGTAGAAATCATGAGACCTGCATACGCTATTGAATATGATTGCTGTAATCCGAATCAGCTTGCGGCTACACTTGAATTCAAAAATGTAGAAGGACTCTACGGTGCAGGACAGTTTAACGGCAGTTCGGGATATGAGGAGGCTGCGGCACAGGGTTTTGTAGCAGGTGCAAATGCAGCTTTGAAAATACTTGGACGTGAACCGCTTATACTTGACCGAGCAAGCTCTTATATTGGTACACTTGTTGATGATCTTGTAACAAAGGGATGTTCAGACCCATATAGAATGATGACATCACGCAGTGAATACCGCCTTATACTCCGACAGGATAACGCAGATTTACGTTTAACTCCAATCGGACACAGAATCGGTCTTATTTCTGATGAAAGACTTGAAAAACTTAATGAAAAAATTCGTCTTATTGATGCAGAAATCGACAGAGTTAAGCATTTAAACATTGCTCCGTCGGCTGAAATCAATGAATTTCTTGAAAAAATGGGTACTGCGGCACTTACAACAGGCTGTAAAATGTCTGATCTGATACGCCGACCGCAGTTAAAGTATACTGACCTTGCACCTTTTGATGTTTCACGTGAAACATTACCATATGATGTGTGCGAACAGGTAGAGTTACAGATAAAATACGAGGGATATATTTCAAAACAGCTTGACCAGATTGAACAGATGCGAAAGCTTGAAAAGAAGAAATTGCCGCAGAATCTCGATTATTCGACGATTAAAGGACTCAGACTCGAGGCAATTGAAAAGCTGAACAAGATTAAACCGTCATCAATCGGACAGGCATCGAGAATTTCTGGTGTTTCACCTGCGGATGTTTCAATGCTTTCTGTATGGCTTCACCATGAGAACGGAGGTCAGAATGCTTCCGAATTATGATTTCTGCAAGGCTGAATTTGGTAAATATGGTCTTGAATTAACTGAAACGCAGTACAAAAAACTTGATATTTACGCTGAATTTCTCGTAGAATACAATGATAATGTCAATTTAACTGCTATTACTGACCCTGTCGATATTCTTCATAAACATTTCATTGACAGTATTTTAATTCTGAAATATGCCGATATTCCGTTAAATTCGTCACTTATTGATGTCGGAACGGGTGCGGGATTTCCGTCTGTGCCGATAAAAATCTATCGTGATGATATAAAGCTTACTCTTCTCGATAGTCTGAACAAGAGAATTACTTTTTTGCAGTTGCTGTGCGAAAAGCTTGATATTTCAGCAGATTTTGTTCACGGACGTGCCGAAGATATTGCTAAGGACAGCGATTACAGAGAGTGTTTTGACTTTTCCTGTGCGAGAGCTGTTGCGAATATGTCGGTTTTATCTGAATATTGTCTGCCTTTTGTTAAGGTCGGCGGTTCATTTATTGCAATGAAAGGTCCTACAGAAGATATATCTGCGGCTGAAAATGCTGTGAAACTGCTCGGCGGAAATGTTTCACGTGAAACAAATTATGAACTTGAAGATGAACAGAGAAAAATCGTCATCGTAAATAAAATATCGCAGACTCCGACAAAATATCCGAGAAATAGCGGTCAGATAAAGAAGAAAAGTCTGTAAATCGGGAAATAATTGTGATAAAATCCGTTGATTAATCGAAAATCAACGGATTTTTTTAATGGTTTTTATTTCCCGTAAATGCTAAAATTAACCTACAGAGCGTTGCTCAAGTACTATTTGTGAGGTTAATTATATGAGCGGATTTCTAAATTTTACGAAAGAAAAACAGATTACCAAAGTTGTTGAGGTGTCGGTTGAGGATATTGTGCCGAATCCGCATCAGCCGAGAACTAAATTTACAGAGAATGATATTGTGTCACTCGCTGAGTCAATTTATCAGAACGGCATTCTACAGCCGTTATCTGTACGCAAAACAGGGGATAAATTTGAACTAATCGCAGGCGAAAGACGTTTAAGGGCGGCTAAATCCTGTGGATTGCAGACTGTTCCTTGTATAATCTATGATGTAAGTCAGCGAAACTCCGCAATTCTTGCTCTTGTTGAGAATATTCAGCGTGAAGATTTGTCATTTTTTGATGAGGCAATCGGTATTGAAAAACTGATTTCGTATTATGGAATGACACAGGAGGATGCGGCGGCAAAGCTCGGACGTGCACAAAGTACGGTTGCTAATAAACTGCGTTTACTTCGTATTACAGATGAGGAGAGAAAGCTGATTATTGATAATGAACTTACCGAACGTCACGCAAGGGCTTTGCTGAAACTTGGCAGTACCGAGGACAGAATGACCATACTTAATAAAATTATCATGAATAATCTGAATGTTGAGAAAACAGAAAAGCTGATTGATGAGTACATAGGCTGTCAGAAAGAGAAAAACAGCTATAAAAAGCGTTCCGTGGTGTTTAAGGATGTGAGAATTTTTGTGAATACTATAAATAAAGCCGTTGAAACTATGCAGGCGGCGGGAATAAATGCGAATTCGCAGAAAATAAAGAATAAAGAATACATAGAATACAAAATAAGAATACCACTAACAAAAAATTGATAAAAAAGTGCGACTGTGTACCCCTAAAAAGCAGTAAAATGCCCGAAGGAAGTGCCCTTGGGGTACGAACGAAGTAACGCTTTACGGACGGCACGATTTTAATAAATCTCGGCTGTGCGCCCAGCAAAGGGCAATTAACCTAACAGGTGCGAATCCTGTCTGAAGAAG
>JAKSQU010000002.1 GCA_024403965.1 Ruminococcus sp. | reverse complement strand
GTATGATTTAAACGCTGATTATGTCATTCATGCTTGTGTACCCAAATGGATAGACGGAAAATCAAATGAATATGAATTATTAAGTTCTGCATATTATTCTGCGTTAAAAATCGCAGACCTTATGAACTGTAAAACCATTGCATTTCCTTTACTTTCATCTGGAAACAACGGATTTGATATTTCACTTGCCTATAAAATTGCTACTGAAAGTATCTCAGCTTTTGAAAGCACAAATCTCACAAATGTATGTATTGTCGTTTATGATGAAAATACAATAAACTACGTTCAATCACAGGTCGGCAAATTACTGTTTCTTCCTAAACTAATTAAGCCTAAAATTAAAGTTGCAAAGGATGTAGCGGAAAAAGCAATACAAAAAGCAATTGTTTTTTTCAAGGAACCAAAAAACGCAAAAAAAGCATTGGATATTGGTATTGAGATTTTTAAGTTTATAAATGCCCCTGAAAAAGAAACTCTTAAGCTTTTGATAAATATAAAAAATATACTTAATAAATAATAAAAACAGCACTTCCGATAAAATTTCAGAAGTGCTGTTTTTATTATTCTCTCCCCTATCACGCTTGCAATATTCTCCAAAAAATGCTATAATCATAATATAAATCAAAACAAGGAGGACTCCGCAATGCAGATTGACAAGAATACTGCTGAAATACTCGGACAGCTTGAGAAAAACGGCTTTGAAGCTTATATTGTCGGCGGTTGTGTTCGTGATATTCTCATGGGACGTGAAATCCATGATACTGATATCACTACAAATGCACTCCCCGAACAGATTATCTCCGTTTTCTCCGACTGCCGTACTATTCCTACAGGTATCAAACACGGTACAGTTACCGTTATCCGCAACAGTATTTCCTATGAAATCACTACATACCGCATTGACGGAGAATACAAGGACAGCCGCCGCCCCGAAACTGTTGAATTTACTGCCGATATTACAAATGACCTTTCAAGACGTGATTTTACCATGAACGCTCTTGCTATGGACAAAAACGGAAATATTATCGACGAATTCGGCGGTGCGGAAGACATTAAAAACGGTATCATCCGCTGTGTCGGTGAACCCGAAAAACGCTTTACGGAAGACGCTCTCCGCATTATGCGTGCTGTTCGTTTTGCATCTCAGCTTGGCTTTGAAATTGAAGAAAATACGGCAAATGCGGTTCATTCCATGAAAGACCGCCTTAAAAATATCTCAAATGAACGTATCCGTGAAGAACTCGACAAGCTTATCTGCGGTAAAAACAGCTTTGATGTTCTTATGAATTACAGTGATATTATCACAACTGTTATTCCCGAATTACAGGCAAGTGTAGGCTTTGATCAGCATTCTCCGTATCATAAGTACACTGTATGGGAACACACTGTAAGAGCCCTTTGCAAAGCGCCGAATGACGATTTAAAACTCCGCAGAGTAATGCTTTTCCACGATATTGCAAAGCCTTACTGTGCCACATTCGACAAAAATGGTCGTGGACATTTCAAAAAGCATGATGTACTCGGCGGTAAAATGGCTGTTGAAATCATGAAAAGACTGCGCTATGACAATGAAACAATCAAATATACAGACACTATCATTTCAAATCACAACAGAAATATAATATCACGAAATGATATTAAAAAGCTGATGTGCAAGATCGGTGACGATAATTTCTTTGAACTTATGCATATGAAACGCTGTGACAATTCTGCTAAGAATGACTTTGTAAATGACGATGCAAAGCTGTATGACACCTACGAAGAACTTGGTCGCCGAATAATTGAAAACAACGAATGCCGTCATCTGCGTGACCTTGCAGTAAACGGCAGTGAACTGAGCATTTTCGGTCTTAAAGGAAAGGAAATCGGCAATGCACTTACTGAAATTCTTGAACTTGTTATCTGCGGTTACCTTGATAATAACAAGTCCGAATTAATGAAATACGCTGAAGGAAGATGGAATAAATGAAAGGATATATACATTCAACTGAAAGTTTCGGAACAGTTGACGGACCAGGTGTAAGATATGTGGTGTTTTTTCAGGGATGCCCGATAAGATGCAGTTACTGTCACAATCCCGATACATGGGAATTCGGAAAGGGCAAAGAAGTTACTGCACAGGAGCTTATGAAGGAATATGACTCATACAAGGAATTTCTGAAATCAGGCGGAATTACCGCAACAGGCGGAGAGCCGCTTGCACAGCCCGAATTTCTCGCTGAACTGTTTTCACTTGCAAAAAGCAAGGGAGTACACACATGTCTTGATACCGCCGCATCAGTATATAATCCCGAAAATCACGATGCAATAGACAATGTACTGAAATACACAGACCTTGTAATGCTTGACATAAAGCATATCGACTCTGCCGAACACAAAAAGCTGACAGGCATAGGAAATGAAAATATACTTGCATTTGCCGAGCATCTCTGTGAACTCGGCATACCTGTGTGGATACGTCATGTTGTTGTGCCGAATATCACCGATGACCACGATGAACTTTTCGCACTCGGCGAGTTTATTTCAGGACTAAAAAATCTCAAAGCACTTGATGTTCTGCCTTATCACGATATGGCAAAGAAAAAATACGAACAGCTTGGATTAGAATATCCCCTCGGTGATACCCCACCGCTGCCGAATGAAAAAGCCGTTGAAGCAAAGAATATTATTATGGACGGAATAAGGTCGGGGCTTAGGAAAGAGAAAGCATAAAAATAAAGGGGCACATTTTTCAGTGTCCCTTTACTTATGAAAATTTTGATGTTTTATACTTATTCACGATTATACTCATTAAACGCCTTAACAATAATATCAGCGCAAAGCTCATCGCTCAGCTGTGAGCTGTTAAGACATAGTGAATAGTTTTCCTTATCCATCCATGCAGAGCCTGTATTGATATTATGGAAAGTCTCACGGCGCTTGTCGGCTTTCTTGATAACATTTTCAGCCTTTCTTTCATGAACGCCGTATTCTTCAACAGTTCTTTTTATTCTTGATTCCATGTCTCCGTAAATATAAACGCTGAAACATTTTTCTTCACCGATAACATAACTTCCGCATCTGCCGACAAGTACAAAGCTGTCTTCACTTTCGGAAAGCCTTTTAATGATATTGCTTTCCCAGATAAAAACCTTGTCCGCAAGCGGTAAAGTACTTTCTACTGCCCTTGCCTGACTTGAATTTATAAAAAGTGTATAGAGAATACTTGTAGGCACTCTTTCTTCAGCTTCTTCAAGTGATTCGGGGTCAACCCCTTTTTCCTTTGCGGTCATTTCAAGAATTTCTCTGTTATAATACTTGATACCAAGCTTTTCAGCTACAATTTTTCCGATGATACTGCCACCGCTGCCGTATTGTCTTTCTATAGTTATTATTTTCCTTTTCATCGGACTCGCCCCCTGTGATAAATTAAATATGCATAAATAAGTATAACACTTTTTCCGTATATTTCAATAGTTTTGTACAAAAAAATGTGATAACAGTGTGAATTTCTATGTTTTATACAATGCAGCGAATGCTTAATTGTGCATATTTTTGTATCCCAATAATACATATTTATTAATAGCATCATTGATATACATTATGTAAAATTACACAATATATATAGACTATATGTTGACAAATCTCGCCATCAATGATATAATTAAGTTGACAATTGTGCTCGAAAAAAGGAGGCAGTCATTTGATTAATGCGATTATTTCGGCTGAATTAATTTCTGCTGTAGTATGTTTTGCCATTCTTTACGCAAACAATACCACAGGGCAAAGAAAAAAACCAATAAACAAAGCTTTTAATTTCGCTTTGATAATTAATATTTTTTGTACTATAGCCGATATGTTTTCGTACATAGCTGACATAAATCAGCTTTGTGATACTATTCCTGTCATATACAAAACTGCGGTTACTATTAGCTTTTTCGGTGGTTTTGTACTATGTTCATCATTTTATCAGTATCTTAATTTTGTAGTTGACAACGAAAAAAGCCGTGCATCTAAAATTATAAAATTACTCAGCATATCAACGATGATACTCGCTGTGATAGTGCTGATTATGTGTATATGCGGTAAAATATTCAGTGTTTCCGATGGTGGTTTTGCGGTTGCAGAATGGTATGATTTCTACGTCGGAATACAGATTATGACGCTTATTGCAGAAATAGTTGTAATTGTTACATTATGCCATAACCTTGACAGACGTGTTTATATAGCGCTTGTTGTTTACTGCG
Organism: Ruminococcus sp.; assembly: GCA_024403965.1. Classification (GTDB taxonomy): domain Bacteria; phylum Bacillota; class Clostridia; order Oscillospirales; family Ruminococcaceae; genus Ruminococcus. The sequence continues at coordinate 57,068 of JAKSQU010000002.1, read as the reverse complement.
TATTACCGCTTTTAACTACTATTTCCCAGTTTGTATTCAAAGAATTTTCATTCGGATATACTGCATCTTCACTTGCTTTTCTTTTCATTTATCTTATGATTCAGTCAGACAGAATGAAAAAGAATATGGAGCTTGAACGTGAAAGAAAACAGTTTCGTGACGCACTCATGCAGAATGCTCTCTACAGCTTTACATTTGATGTAACTGATGGTTATATACGTAAGGACTTCAAGGATGCTGAGGGCAATTACGTTATGAAAAAAACAGGAATAGAACTTCCGATTTCGTACGATGATCAGTTCAAGGCATATATTGAAAGCTCTGATGTTGTATTTCTTGATGACAGAGGAGAATATCTCAAAACAAGCGAAGGACTTCTCAAGCTTTATAAAAAGAGAATTACCGCAGAAGGCATAAAGCATTATGAAAGAAAAAATGACAGATATATGCATACGCTTCTGCTTTTTTCTGTAGACAAACTCAGCGGACATATTATGGTTACAAGTATCTGTTCTGACATTACCGAAGAAGAAAGAAAAAGACAGAAACAGGAATCTGAACTTAAAATCGCCCTTGAAAATGAACTGCAGGAAAAAACAACCATTGAATCAATTGCAAAAATCTATAATTCAATGCACTTTATCGACATTCAGAAAGAAGAATTCATGGATTTCGGTACAAATATAAAAGTCAGAGAATTTACAGATAATCACAAAGAACTTAACATGCAGGATATGATGTGGGGTGTTATGGATGACAGAATTTCTGATATTCATAAGGAGATGATGAAGAGATTTACCGATTTCAGTACGCTCCCAAAAAGAATCAAGGATAAAAACGGCATATTTGTCGAGGCTGTAAGTGTCAGTGAACACTGGATGCGTTTCGGTTTTATAAGAATCAAGGATTCAGATAATAAATTCCTTTTCGTATCACAGGATATTGACGAATCAAAGAGAAATGAAGAAGAACTGATTATTCTTTCAAACATAGACAGCCTTACAGGAATATACAACAGATATGCATATGAAAAGTATGTTGAGAAAATTGAAAAAGAAGGCATAGGCAGTGATTTATGGTACATTGCAGTTGACCTTAACGGCTTGAAGGTAACAAACGATACAATCGGACACAACGCAGGAGATGAGCTTATTAAGGCTACAGCAGACTGTCTTAAAGCTACAGTATCAAATATAGGCAGGGCATTCCGAATAGGCGGTGATGAATTCACAGTAATATTCAGAGGTACTATCGGAGAATGTCATGAAGTTATCGACAATATGAAAAAGTGGGTTGATGAATGGCACGGAGAATATTCTGACAGCTTTTCATTCTCAAGAGGCATTGTGGGTTCATTTGAAATGCCTAAATGTACAATATCAGACCTTGAAAAAGAGGCTGACAAGAGAATGTATATTGAAAAAAGAGATTATCATATGAAACATGATGACCGCAGGCGGAGTACCTCCGCACGTTAGCCACGCTCACACTTGCTCCGCTCGTTACTCACAGGGGGAGAGTAGTCTGCTTTCGCTCGTTTCTTTTAAATACGGACTTGTAATTTATGATTATTGTATTTTAAGGGTGGATGTGCGAACAGTAGAACGTGCAATATAAATCATAATGAAAATGTGAATAGAATAATAAACATCTGTAGGGGCGGCGACCCGCCGCCCGAAGATACCCGCACAACACCACCACTACAAATTTAATATCAAAAAAACAAAATCGGAGAGAATTTCAAAAATCAATTCTCTCCGTTATTTTTTATTAAACTCCAAGTCCGCATTTATAAAGTCGAGCGAAAGCAGATTACTCTTTCCCTGTGAGTAACGAGCGGAGCGAGTGGGTGACTCCCCATAAAATGGGGAGATGTCACGAAGTGACAAAGGGGACGGGCGACCGTTGGGAGCGTGGCACGCCAGCGGGGGCTCCCCGCAAAAACGGAGAGAATTTTTTTAATTCTCTCCGTTATTTTTTATTAAACTTCAAGTCCGCATTTATAAAGTCGAGCGAAAGCAGATTACTCTTTCCCTGTGAGTAACGAGCGAAGCAAGTGGAAACGTGGCACTATAATTTCAAATCACTGCTGTACCGTAGCTTCATCAAGAGTTATGGTTGCTGTCTTTTCTTCACCGCTTCTTACATAAACGATTTCGATTTCGTCACCTGCCTGATGATTGTTTTTCTTTGCGTTGAGTTCTTCGGTTGTCTTTACTTCTTCACCGTCAAACTTGATGATAATATCACCTGAAACAAGTCCTGCTCTTTCTGCGGCACTGCCCTTTGTAACGTCTGTTACATACACTCCGACAGGAAGATTGTACATCTGTGAAACTGTTTCTGTAACGTCCTGACAGCTTATGCCAATCTGCGGTTTGCCTGTTACATAGCCGTATTCCATCATATCGTCAACTATTCTTGAAACATCATTTGACGGAATTGCAAAGCCGATGCCTTCAATTGATGTCTGTGAATATGATGCTGACATTTTTGATGAGTTGATACCGATTACCTGTCCATATTTATTGATAAGCGGACCGCCTGAGTTTCCTGAGTTGATAGCCGCATCTGTCTGAAGAAGATTCATTGACTTATCATTGATTGTAATCTGACGGTTAAGACCTGATACAATACCGCTTGTTACTGTGTCCATAAGTTCAAAACCGAGCGGATTTCCGATTGCTACTACTGATTCGCCAAGCTTTAAATCGTCACTGTTGCCGAATTCTGCGGCTGTAAGATTTTTTGCATTTACTTTAAGTACTGCAAGGTCACAGTCTGTGTCAAAGCTGATGATTTCTGCATCATAGCTTGTATCATTGTCAAGGAGTACTGAAACGCTGTTTGCCTTGCCTGAGTTGTATTCTGTATCATAGATAACGTGTGCATTTGTAACGATGTAGCCGTCTTCTGTGATAATAACACCTGTACCTGTTGCAGTTGCTTCAGATGTCTGCGGCTGTGAGTTTCCGCCGCCGAAACCGAAACCAAATCCGAAACTGCCGAAGAAATCATTTCCGAAAAGGCTGTTGTTTCCTGATGATGTTACTGTAAACTTTGATTCTATGCCGACAACTGACGGAAGAACCTTTTCAACAACTGCTTCAGTAGAAAGTGCGTTGCCTGTTGTTTCCTGTGGTTCAACCATGCTTACATTTTCAACCTTTACGGATTTTGATGGTTCTTCTTCAACTGATGCAACGATTGACTGCGGCTGTTTATCTTTTGTAAGCTGACTGTATATTCCGATTGAACCGCCTGATACAACTGCCATTGCAAGAATACCTGCGGCAATTTTTGCGGCTGTGTGTTTCTTAGGCTTTTTTGGCTGATAGTAATTTCTGTTTCTTTCTTCATCTTCATTCTCGCCATATACTGTGAACTCATATTCGTTCATATTAATCACTTTTCCTTTCAATTCTGTGCGGCTTTTCCGCTTTTTCTTTTGTTGTGATTATATTATATTCGTGGTATGTGATATCAATTTGCTTTGAATGTTATATTTGTGAGAAAGTTTTGTGTACATCTTTTCACATTCACCCAAAATCATCATTTTTCATACTATATACCGAGGTGATGAACAATGATGATTTGCATTGCAGAAATGCCTTCATACACCTATGCGGTAAAGGGAAAAAAACTGCTGAGTTCAAAAAATATCAGATGCAGTATTATCCGCAACGAAAAAACGTCTTCGGGCAGCTGCGGATATATGCTTAATATAGACGAAAACTGTGAAAAAGCACTTTCTCTGCTTGATAAAAGCGGTATTTCATACAAGAAAATTACCGACGGAGGTGCGCTGTGATTAATTTTGACAATGCGGCTACAACCTATCCGAAACCGCTTAGTGTAAGACGTGCCGTTGACGATGCAATACGGAAATACGGCGGAAATGCAGGGCGTGGCGGACATTCTCTTGCTATGCGTACATCCGAGGCTTTATATTCCGCAAGGGAAACTGTCGCTGATTTTTTCGGTGCTGTGCCCGAAAATGTAGTTTTCACAATGAACTGCACATATGCTCTAAATATGGCGATACAGGGAATAATGTGTGACGGCGGACATATAATAATAAGCAGTATGGAGCATAATTCCGTTGCTCGTCCTGTTACAGCACTTGCAATGAAAAAGAATGTGACACTTTCAGTTGCCGAAGTATTCCCCGAAGATAATCTGACTATTGAGAGTTTCAGACGGCTTATTCGCAGTGATACAAGGGCTGTTGTGTGTACACTTGCAGGCAATGTGACGGGACAGATTCTTCCGTACAGGGAGATTGCCGGAATATGCCGTGAAAACAATATCTGCTTTATTGCAGACGGCGCACAGCTTTGCGGAATAAGAGAAGTTAAGCTCTCTGACGGCATTAATATTCTCTGCACCGCAGGACACAAGGGACTTTACGGAATAACAGGCACAGGCTTGCTTGTAACTGACGGAAAATACCCGATAAAGCCTGTAATACAGGGCGGCACAGGCAGTAACTCCATGAGTCTTTTACAGCCCGATATTCTTCCCGACAGCCTTGAAAGCGGTACTCCTAATGTTATAGGTGCAATGTCTGTAAAGGCGGGAATTGAGTTTATCAGAAAAACAGGTATGCAGAAAATCGAACAGCATGAAAATCTGCTTTGCCGTCATTTTATTTCACTGCTTGAAAAGAATAGGGATTTCGTGGTTTACAGAGAACCTGCGGCTGAATATGTCCCCATAGTATCATTCAATATCAAGGATATTCCGTCAGAACGAACGGCGGCTTATCTTGCTGAAAAAGGTTTCGGACTACGTGCAGGATTTCACTGCTCGGCACTTGCACACGCATCACTCGGCACTAAAGACGGCACTGTAAGATTTGCTCCGTCAGTTTTCAACAGCATTTCAGAAACCGACAGGCTGTTTGCTGAATTAAGGCAACACCGCACAATTACCGTCTGACGACTATGTGTGTGTCTTGCTCGTCCATTTCTCGTCATAGTACACAAAAACTCCTTGCCATACGCCAGTATGCCTGCGTCGTTTTTATGCACTCTGACAACAAATTTACTTCGCAATACGCACACATTAATTGTGCGGTATTGCCTTAAAAAAATTAAAAAATAAAAAAAATATCTGAAAGCTATTGAAAAAATCTGAATTTGTGGTACAATAGAAGATGAAGAAATTTGTACTGCGGCAATGCCGCAGTACAAATGCAATGTGTAGAAATAATAAATGAAAGGAAGTGCAGATATGTCATTCAATATCCGTGATTTTTTCGACGGAATACTCAGCGTACTGAGTACACTCAAATTTATAGATATACTTGATGTACTCATTCTTACATATGTTGTATACATGGTTTTAAAGCTGATTCGTGAAACACGTGCAGGTCAGCTTATAAAGGGTATTCTTCTGCTTGTTGTCGGATATTTCTTTGCAAGCCTTATTCAGCTTAAAGCTGTCACCTTTATCTTAAAACAGACTCTCAGCATAGGTTTTCTCGCTATGATTATTCTGTTTCAGCCCGAACTCAGACGTGCACTCGAAAAAGCAGGAAGAACAAGCTTTGGCATTTCTTTTTTCGGACTCGGTCAGACTACAAGCGAACTGAAACAGAAATGGACTCCTGCAATTACGGCTATATGTGATTCATGCGTTGAGCTTTCAGCGTCATGCACAGGCGCACTTATTGTAGTTGAAAGACAGGTAAAGCTCGGCGAACAGATTGAAACAGGTACAATTATGAACGCTGTTCCGAGCAAGGAAGTTTTCGGCAATATTTTCTATCCGAAAACACCGCTCCATGACGGTGCTGTTATCATGCGTGACGGAATTATACTTGCCGCCGCATGTTTTCTTCCTAAGCCGCAGAAGGATGAACTCATAAATAAAAAACTCGGTTCACGTCACAGGGCAGCTATCGGAATGAGCGAAAATTCAGATGCGGTGGTTATTGTAGTTTCAGAAGAAACAGGACAGATTTCAGTTGCAATAAACGGTGTTCTCACAAGAGATTATACTCACGAAAAGCTGAAAACCCTTCTTGAAAATGAAATATTCAATGATAAAACAGAAATCGCAATAGGCAGAAAAAAACTGACCTCCGACGATACTGAAAAGGGGGACAGTGAATGAAATTATTAAGCAATGTAAAATCACATTTTATGAACGGCATTCAGAATAATACAAGTCTTGCTGTTTTATCTCTTATTATTGCCGTTATTGTGTGGTTTGCAATATCAATGACACAGTATCCGTCTGTTCCGAAAACAATAGACGGAGTTAAGCTTTCACTTGATACTGTAGGAACATCTGTTGCCGAAAATAATCTTTCAGTTATCAACTGCGACGTTGAAAAGGTACATGTAAAGCTGAAAGGCAGCCGTACACAGATAAGAAGTATTAACGAAGATACTCTTGAAGCTTACATAGACTTTGAAAACATTACCGCAGTAGGTAAGAAAAGACTTCCTATCAAGGTAAGAAGTACATCGGGTATGAAATATGAGCTTGAAAGTATTTCTCCTTCATACGCAACAGTAACACTTGACAAGTACAGCACAATTGAAATGCCTGTAACCGCAAGAATGCCTAATCTCACATTTGCAGAAGGAAAAACTCCCGATGATTACAAGTGTGAACCGCAGTTTGTTTCAATAACAGGTCCTTCATCACAGATTGAAATGATTTCGGGTTGCTATGCATATTCCGACAAGGTGATGGAAAACAAGAATTCATCATTTACAGTAAATACTGATGAAATTCAGCTTTATACCGCTGACGGAGTTGAGATTGACCAGTCAAATATGTCATTCAATACAACTAATTTCACAGTTACAATTGAAGTGCTTACACAGAAAAAGGTTACACCAAAGGTTTCGATTATGAAAGTGCCGTCGGGATTTGACGAAGACTGTCTTAATCTTAAGCTTTCAACAGATTCACTTACAATTGCGTCAAAGAATGTAATGGGAGAAATCCCCGATACTCTTGAAATAGGTAAGCTTTCACTCAGCGATATTGACCTTGGAAAGAGCTATTCATTTGATATCAGTTCAATACTTGATACCGCAGGAATGATAAACAAATCGGGAATAGATACCATAACAGTTTCGCTTGATGACAAGGGACTTGCACGAAAGGAAATCACTCTTGATTCTGAAAGCATACATCTCAGCAATATACCGAATGATTCCTATGAATATGAAGTGCTGACACAGATGCTTACAATTTCAGTTGTAGGTCCTTCAGATATAATCAAGGGGCTTACAGCAAAGGATTTTGTAGCTGATGCAAGTCTTCTGAATGTCGATACATCTTCAAAGAGATTTGATATCGAAGCTGTTGTTTCATGTATCACACAGGATAATGTATGGTCGGTTACAAAGGTTAAAGTACCCGTTCAGAAGGAACTGAAAACCGAAGATGAAGATTAAATTTAAAGGGAAGTCTTTGCGGACTTCCCTTTTTTCACTGTTAAGCACCATAAACACAAACGGAGAGAACAAAATAGCTGTTCTCTCCGTTTTTTCTGTAATTATCAGAATAAATTACGCTCTGAGCTCAGCACCGATAGCAGCGAGTGCCTTGAGTGCTTTCTTCATTGCACTGTCAGCCTGTTCGTCTGTAAGTGTGCCGTCGTGTGAACGCATTGAAATTGAGTAAGATACGCTCTTCTTACCGCTTTCAATCTGCTGTCCCTTATATACGTCAAAGAGTGTTACCTTTTCAAGTATCTTGCCTACTGCACCCTTGATTGCCTTTTCAATTGCAGCTACAGGTACTTCATCATCAACGATAAGACTAAGGTCACGTGTTGTTGCAGGGAACTTAGGAAGCGGACTGTATGTTATCTTATCTTCTGCACAAGCCATAAGCTCAGGTACATTAAGCTTTGCAACATATGTCTTTGTTCCGATTTCGTATGTTTCCTGTACGTCAGGATGAACTTCACCAATGATACCGAGAGCTGTGCCGTCCTTCATGATAACTGCACTTCTGTATGGGTGCATTGCTGTCTTTTCATCAAATGCATCACTGTCAGTTGCTCTGATATATTCAACATCGTAAATCTTCATTTCGTCAAGAAGCTGTTCAACCATACCCTTGATTGTATAGAAATCACAGTTTCCGCCGTACATACCGATTGTAATTCTCTGTGGTTCATCAGGTAACTGATAGTCATACTCGTGACGTGGTTTACCGCTGTTTACGAGAAGTGCATCGTCACCCTGATAGTTTCTCTTTTCAGCTACAGGGAGATATTCCTTTGCAATTTCAAAGAGACAAGCCTTTTCATTTCTGTTGTTGTAGTTAAATGAAAGTACATCGAGCATTGAAGGAATTGTTGATGTTCTCATAACGCTTGTGTCTTCACCGAGCGGATTCTGAATCTTTACTACATTTCTGAGCCTGCTGTCAGCAGGAAGCTTGATTTTGTCGAAATACTTAGGTGATACGAATGAATATGTTGCTATTTCATATCCGCCGAGTGAAACTGCTGTGTTTCTTAATGTGCGGACAAACTTCTGTACTTCTGTGAACTCTGCCTTTGCAACACCTCTGAAATCAGTTGAAGGAATGTTGTTGTAGCCGTAAATTCTTGCAACTTCTTCTGCAATATCTGCCTTGCATTCAATATCAATACGGAATGAAGGTGCAATAACCTTTCCGTTTTCTACCTTGAATCCAAGTCTGCCGAGATAGTTAATCATATCAGATTCAGAAATATCTGTGCCAAGAAAGCTGTTAATCCATTCTGCATTGAATTCAACTTCAGCAGGTGTCTTGTCTGTATAGTCACAGTCAATAACTGTGTTGATAACTTCACCTGCACCAAGCTCTTCAACAAGCTCGAATGCTCTCTTTAAGCATGTCATTGAGATAAGTCTGTCAACACCCTTTTCGTAGCGTGCTGATGCATCTGACTTGAGACGGAGTGCCTTTGATGTGCGTCTTACCTGTGTAGGCTCGAAATATGCTGACTCGAATACTACTGTTGTTGTATCATCCATGATACCGCTGTATTCACCGCCCATGATACCTGCAACTGCTACAGGCTTTTTGTCATCTGCGATAACGAGCATATCGTCTGTAAGCTCACGCTCAACACCGTCGAGTGTCATAATCTTTTCGCCGTTTACAGCGTTTCTTACATTGATGTGTGCACCTTCAACATAACGAAGGTCAAATGCGTGCATAGGCTGACCGTATTCAAGCATAACATAGTTTGTGATATCAACGAAATTGTTGATAGGACGTACACCGCTTGCACGGAGTCTTTCTCTCATCCATCTTGGTGATGGTCCGATTTTTACATTCTTAACGATACCTGCGCAGTATCTCTGACACTTTTCTGTATTGTGAATATCAACCTTAAGCATTGAGTTGATATCTCCGTCAACACCCTTGAATTCAGGTGCCTTTACATTAAGCGGAAGATTGTATGTTGCGGCTGTTTCTCTTGCAAGACCGATTACGCTGAGACAGTCAGGACGGTTTGATGTGATTTCAAATTCAACTGATGTATCATCAAGACCGATTGCTGACTTGATATCCTGTCCGAGTGTGCATTCTTCTTCAATTACAAAAACGCCTTCAGGGTCAGCATACGGGAAATCGTGTGCAGTAAGACCGAGTGTGTCAAGTCCGCAGAACATACCAAAGCTTTCAACACCACGCATCTTGCACTTCTTGATTTTACCTTCAGGAAGAACTGCGCCGTCGAGTGCAACAGGTACTAAGTCACCTTCCTTGACATTCTTTGCATTTGTTACAATCTGAATAGGTGCATCTGCACCGATATCTACCTGGCAGACAAAGAGAGCGTCAGCATTTTCGTGCTGTCCCTTTGAAAGAATTTTTCCGACAACAACATTTGAAATGCTGCTGCCTTCAACTTCATATGATTCTACCTTAGAGCCGCTCATTGTAAGGGCATGGCAGTAATCCTTAATTGACATATCAGCTTTAACATAATCGTTAAGCCATTTCATAGATAAATTCATATCTTTAAGTCCTTTCGTATTACTAAATTAACTGTGCAGAAAAATTATATCTCATCCATATATGAAGAAGTACTGTTTCCTTCAGAAGGATATACATTCTGCAAACGTTTGTGTTCGTATTTCCGTAAAGCAATTTTCAGTTCATTATACAGGTTACTCTGTTTATCAGAATTACTGTAATCGGCACTGTCAGTTCCGAGACCATTGTTCAGAGTAATTTTCACGTAATAAGTATTATGATTTTTCGAATGTCTTCTGGTTTTTTCAACATTATAAATATCCGAAGTATTATAGAATTTCTTGTTGCAGAAATTGATTACAAGGTCTTCATTAATGAAAAAATAAACGTTGACCTGTTTCATTGTTTCAAGATATTCATTAAATGCTGTATTATCATAAAAGCCGAGTGCATCCCTTATTTTATCAAATTCCGAATCAATATTCAGATACTTTTTTACCGCATAAACAATCATAAAAAACGGGAATGCCATAACCAGTAAAGCAATCACAATATAGGCCTTATCATTACTGCGACATGAAAGCATCAGCAATGATGAAGATAAAAGTAAAAAGATAATAAGACAGACAGCGAATGACAGTGTATGTTTTTTATCAGCTTTTATAACCTTTTCGTATGTTGTCATTTCATCAGAACTGCTCAAGGAATCTTACATCATTTTCATAAAGGAGACGTAAATCGTTGATGTCATAACGTCCCATAACCATTCTTTCAAGACCGAGACCGAACGCAAAACCTGAGTATTCATTGCTGTCGATACCGCAGTTTTCAAGAACCTTAGGATGTACCATACCTGCACCGAGAAGTTCGATATAGCCTTCATCCTTACACATTGAACAGCCTTCACCGCCGCAGTTGAAACAGCTGATATCAACTTCACAGCTTGGCTCTGTGAACGGGAAGTGGTGCGGACGGAAACGGAGCTTACAGTCATTTCCGTAAAGCTTTTTCATAAGCATTTCAAGTGTGCCCTTAAGGTCAGACATTGTAATGCCCTTGTCAATAACAAGACCTTCAATCTGATGGAAAAGCGGAGAATGTGTAGCATCTACTGCATCTGAACGGAAAACTCTGCCCGGTGAGATAATACGGATAGGCGGTTTCTGAGTTTCCATAACATGAACCTGTACAGATGAAGTCTGAGTACGGAGAAGGTTTGTTTCGTTTGTACCTTCAATGTAGAATGTATCCTGTGTATCTCTTGCAGGATGGTCAGGCGGAAGATTGAGAGCCTCGAAAACGTGATAGTCATCGTCGATTTCAGGACCGTCTGCAATTTCAAATCCCATACCCATGAAGATTTCACGGATTTCGTTTTCAACCTTTGTAAGCGGATGGAATTTGCCGAAAGGAGCAAATTTACCCGGAAGAGTAATATCAATTGATTCTTCCTTAATCTGAGCTGCCTGTGCATCAGCCTTTAAAGCCGCAAGCTTTGAATTTACAGCCTCTTCAATGTCTGTTCTTACCTTGTTTGCGAGCTGACCGATAACAGGTCTTTCTTCTGCGGAAAGCTTACCCATCTGCTTTAAGATAGCAGTAAGTTCACCTTTCTTTCCGAGATACTTGATTTTGAGTTCTTCGAGTGCTTTGATAGCGGAACATTTTCCGAGTTCCTCTTTCGCAAGCACTTCAATTTTTTCGAGCTGTTCTTTCATTTTTTCACCTCATATAATATTTTTGCTCAATGGAGCAATAAAAAAAGCCCCGTCCCAACAGGACAAGACTTACCTTGCTTTTATACCACCCGTCAGGAGAGCCGACACTCTCTTGTCTTTAACGCAGACCTACGTCACCGCCTACACATAGCTGATACATCAGAACACAGGCACAGCCAAAGTAAGAACAATCACGTCCGCCCTTGAACCATATCCCCCATGTACAACATCTGTACCGCATTTTTTCAGCACTGCCCCTCGTGAGTGAACTTCGGAATGATTTCTGACAGGAATTTCGCACCGTACAACTCCCTCTCTGAAGACATAATCACATTCTTACTCTCTCAGTCTATGGGTTATAAATATATTATACTCACTTTTTCAAAAAAATCAAGTCTTTTTCTTGAAATTTTCTTTTTTATGTGGTATTATATTAAGGTACTTGTATTTTATAATAATGAATGGAGAAAAAATAATGGATAATTTTGCTGAACAGCTTGTAAAGAAAAACGAAACGTCATCGGATAAAACAAAAAGAACTCTCGTTCTTGTAATCGGAATAATTCTTACACTTATTCTTGTAGTCCTTGCATTTTTACAGATGTCAAGCTTTATAAGAGCAATGCTGTGCTTTATTCTTGCGGCACTCTGCGGATATGGTGCATACTCAATGTACTGCAATTCACAGATTGAGTATGAATATGCTTTCACAAACGGTGAAATTGATATCGACAAGATAATCGCAAAGAAAAAACGTAACGAAATGATTTCGTTTGAAGTAAGACAGCTTACAGATTTCGGAAAATACAGCGAAGGCATGGAAGAATCCGACGATATGACTGTTGTTTTTGCATCAGACAATATTGAAGAACATGAGTACTATGCTGAATTTCAGCATGAAACCTACGGAAACACAAGAGTTGTTTTCTGTCCTGACGAAAGAATGCTCGACAATATAAAGAAATTTCTTCCGTCTAAGATAAGGGTTAAATTTAATAAGTGAAAATGAAGGCTGCTTAACTGTTATGGTTACGCAGCCTTTTTTCAAAAGTGTCCGCTCCGTGAAATAATAAGATAGTTATGTGACAGAGAAATTTCCCGAAAATTACAAAATCGACTTTAAGGTAACACAGCAGGTATATGTATTACAGTGCTGTTAACACTGATTTACATATTCGTCAATTGTATTGACCTTTGGAATACGTTGTGGTATAGTATACTTGTAAGGAGAAAACAAACAGAAACAATACATCGAAAAGTCCTTACAAATAACGAAAAATCGATGTACTCTTTGTAAACAGAAAGGAAAATGAACAATGAAAAAACTTGCTATTTTTGTATGCACAATCGCTCTCGCAGGATGCCTTGCATCATGCACATCAGAAGAAAAAATCGAAAATACTGTTGAAGAAACAACTGCTGTAACTACTACTGCTGAGATTGAAGAAATCACAACAGAAGCTGAAACAGAACCTGAGACAGAAGAAGCTACTGAAACAGAGAACGATGAAACTGCTGAAACTCAGGAAGACGATGCTGACGAACTCGCAGAATCAGAAACAGAAGAAGATGCTGATACAGCTGAAACAGAAGAAAATTCAGAAATCGCTGAATAATCATTAACAGACAGATAATTTAAAATTAAGGGACAACAAAACAAATAAACAAAGAAAAAACGGAAACGGGAGCTGTGAATGCTCCCGTTTTTCGTTGTATAATAATCTTAAATATCTCGTCGGTCAAGCCGAGAGAAGTAAATCCGTATCGTCCGTAAAACATCGCTTTGCTCGTTTTACTGCTTTTTCAGGGGGACGCTGTCCCCCTCGTTCACCCCCTGCCAGAGAGGTCTACACCTCTCTGGACTCTGGTGTGTGGCGGCTTCGCCGCATTTTTCTTTTTTATTTTTTAACTTTTGGCATCATACCATGAATTTCCCGTATGAACATCTACAGAAAGCGGAACCTTCATTTCGTATACATTCTGCATTTCTTCCTTTAAAATTTCAGATGCACGTTCAGCATCATTTACTGAAGATTCAAGGATAAGTTCATCGTGAACCTGTAAAATCAGCTTAGCATCTATTTTTTCAGACTTCAGTCTGTTGTATACATTTATCATTGCCATTTTGATAAGGTCTGCCGCTGTGCCCTGTACAGGGGTATTCATTGCAATTCGTCTGCCTGCCGCCTGTATGTTTTTGTTAGATGAAGAAAGCTCCGGAATATTTCGTTTTCTTCCGAAAATAGTCGAAACACTGCCGCTTTGCTCTGCGTTGTGAACTGTGTCATCCATGAATTCCTTTACCTTGGGATATTTCGCAAGATAGTCTTCGATATACTTTTTTGCCTTTGCTACAGATGTATTTATATCCTTTGCAAGTGAAAATGCGCCTATACCATAGATTATTCCGAAATTAACCGCTTTTGCGGCACTTCTCATTTCGGGAGTTACCATGATTGACGGCATATCAAATACCTGTGCGGCTGTTGATGTGTGAATATCTTCGCCGTCTGTAAATGCATTTATCATGTTCTTGTCACCGCAGAGATGCGCCATTACACGCAGTTCAATCTGACTGTAGTCGGCATCAACAAGTACTCGTCCGAGCGGTGCTGTGAAGAATTTTCTCATCTGTGAGCCGAGTTCGGTTCTGACAGGAATATTCTGTAAATTCGGTTCAGTTGATGAAATACGTCCTGTTCGTGTTTCTGTTTGTCTGAACCATGTGTGAATACGTCCGTCTTCTGCGATTTTATCGAGAAGTCCCACTACATATGTTGAATTCAGCTTTGTATACTGACGATATTTCAGTATATTGTCCACTATAGGCGAATAACTGCGTAATTCTTCAAGTACTTCCGCATTTGTTGAATAGCCTGTTTTTGTCTTTTTCTTCGCAGGCAAAAGCATCTCGTCAAAAAGAACTGTTCCAAGCTGTTTCGGAGATGAAATATTGAATTCATGTCCTGCATCATCATAAATCATCTGCTGTGTTTCTTCTGTCATTTCGTCGAGCATTACGCCGAATTCTTCAACACCCTGTTTGTCAATACAGATTCCTGTATCTTCCATTGATGCAAGAACTTCTGTAAGCGGAAGTTCAATGTTTTCAAGGAGTTCCTTCATTCCTTCAGTTTCAATTCTGTTTCTGAGATATTCAGAAATAAGACGGAGTGAAACAAGATCCGAATATTCGCCGTGTTCTGAGTAATAGCGGATGCTGTATTCTGCACAAAGCTTTTCCACAGCATAGTCAGATGCAGAAGAATTAAGCAGATATCCGCAGATTGAAAGGTCATTCACAAGTTTTTTCAGTTCACCTTTACGAGCCATTGCATAGCGGTAATGCATCTTTGCATCATCTGTTGTCTTTTCACATTCAGATGAGAGAAATTCAAGAATAAGCTTTTCATCTTCGGCTGTGTAAACATTGTTTTCAGAACATACTGCAAGCTTTCCGTCACGGAGAATATATTCACATTTTCCGAGTGAACCGATAATATCCGATGTCAGCTCTGAAATATTTATATCTATATCGGGAGCACTTACTGTTTCTTCCTTAACGGCTGAATTAGTTCCTTCAGACGCACTTATACCGAGCTTGTCAAGCAGTTTGAACATTTCAAGTTCAGAAAGCAGACGGCTTATCTGTGCAGTATCCTGTTCTTTTATTACATAATTCTGAATATCAGTATCTACAGGAGCATCACGGACAATTGTAGCAAGCCATTTGCTTTCCTTAGCAGATTCTGTTCCGTTTGCAAGCTTTGCCTTTACGCCCTTTGTGAGTGACGAATTTTCGTAATTCTCATACAGATTTTCAATTGTTCCGTATTCCTTTATAAGAGACGATGCAGTTTTCTCACCGATACCCGCAACGCCCGAAATATTATCTGAGCTGTCACCCATAAGTGCTTTAAGGTCGATGAGTTTTATAGGCTCAAAGCCGTAGTCTTCCATAAAACGCTGTGGAGTATAGTGTATGGTTTCCTTGTTTGTCGCAAGAAGAACAGTTACATTTTCATCAATCAGCTGTAAGCTGTCTCTGTCACCTGTCAGAACAAAGCATTCATTTCCGCTGTCAGAACATGCTTTTGAAAGTGTTCCGAGAATATCATCAGCTTCAAAGCCTTCACATTCAACAACAGTAATGCCCATATAGCCTAAAAGTTCCTTGATAAGCGGTAACTGCTGTGCAAGTTCGGGGGGCATCCCCTTGCGGTTAGCCTTGTAGCTTGAAACAGCCTTATGTCTGAATGTAGGTGAGCGTAAATCGAATGCAACAGCAACAGCGTCGGGCTTTACATCTTCAATATTTTTGAAATAGATATTCATAAAGCCGAAAATGGCATTTGTGAATACACCGTTTTTATTGGAAAGCATTTTTATGCCGTAGAATGCACGGTTTAAAATGCTGTTTCCGTCTATAGCAAGGAGTTTCATTCAGTTCACTTCCATTTCTGTTCAAAGAATTCAATATCTTCACCGAGCGGACCTTTGCAGAAAGCCACTCTTGCAGGGAAATTTTCATCACCGCCTATGAGCACATCCTTAGGTTCAATAAACACTTCATAGCCGTGTTTTTTTACAGTTTCGGCATATGTGTCAACGCTGTCAACTGAAAATGCAAAATGACGTATAACACCCTGCGGAAGAGAATTGGTGCCGTCTCTGAAGATTTCAACAATCCCCGACGGAGTGTTGAAAAGTGTACAGGCATCACATTCCTTTAATACGGAAAGTCCGAGAATATCTGCGTAAAATTCGCAAACCTTTTTGTACTGTTCGTCATTTTCTGTTTTTAGTGAAACGTGGTGAATTCCTTTAATCATAGAATATTTCCCCTTATAAAGATATTGGGGAAAAACAGTTTGTTCTTCCCCAGTAATTGATTTGTTTTTGCGGCAGAAGTGTAAACACACACCGCAAGCCGTAAGCGGCGGCTTCGCCGCATTTTTATTCTTTAGGCAACACCGCACAATTACCGCCTTACGGCTATGTGTGTGTCTTGCTTGAACTTTTTCCGTCATAGTACACAAAAACTCCTTGAAATGCGACAGCATTCCTGCGTCGTTTTTATGCACTCTGACAAAAAAATTTACTTCGCAATACTCACACATTAATTATGCGGTATTACCTTTAATTTTTTAAGCTCTGCATTGGTGCAGGAATACGTCCGCCACGATTGATAAACTTAGCAGATGACTTATCCTTGACAGGCATAACAGGACCACTTCCGAGAAGTCCGCCGAATTCAAGAGTTTCGCCCTGTTTCTTGCCGACAGCAGGAATAACTCTTACAGCAGTAGTCTTTGTATTTACCATACCGATAGCCGCCTCGTCTGCAATAATAGCAGAAATTGTTTCAGGTGATGTTTCACCAGGAATAACAATCATGTCAAGGCCAACTGAACATACAGCTGTCATAGCCTCAAGCTTTTCAAGACTAAGTACGCCTGCAACAGCCGCATCAATCATGCCTGCATCCTCTGAAACAGGAATGAATGCACCTGAAAGACCGCCGACAGTTGAAGACGCCATAACGCCGCCCTTCTTAACTGCGTCATTAAGCATTGCAAGACATGCTGTAGTACCATGAGTACCACACATTTCAAGTCCCATTTCCTCAAGGATATGTGCAACACTGTCGCCGATTGCAGGAGTAGGAGCAAGTGAAAGGTCAACAATACCGAAAGGTACACCGAGAAGTTCTGATGCTCTTGCGCCTACAAGCTGTCCCATACGGGTAATCTTGAATGCTGTCTTTTTGATGATGTCAGCAATCTCATTTATTGTAGCGTCAGGATACTTTGTAAGTGCTGCACGAACAACACCCGGACCTGATACACCAACGTGAATTTCACAGTCAGGTTCACCTACACCGTGGAATGCACCTGCCATGAACGGATTATCTTCAACAGCATTACAGAATACAACAAGCTTTGCAGGTCCGATACAGTCTCTGTCAGCAGTCCTCTCTGCACTTTCCTTGACAATCTGTCCCATAAGCTTTACAGCATCCATGTTGATACCTGACTTTGTAGAACCGATATTTACAGATGAACAGATATTTGTTGTAACATCAAGAGCCTCAGGAATAGACTTGATAAGAGCCATATCGCCTGCGCTGAATCCCTTATGTACGAGTGCTGAATAACCGCCGATAAAGTTTACTCCGCATGTATCTGCGGCTCTCTGTAAAGCCTTTGCAAACTTAACAGGATTATCATTCGGACAAGCAGCAGCGAGCATAGCAATAGGAGTAACGGAAATTCTCTTGTTGATAATCGGAATACCATATTCCTTTTCAATCTGCTGACCTACAGGAACAAGATTCTTTGCCTTGCTTACAATCTTGTTGTATACCTTTTCGCAAGCCTTGTCAATATCAGTATCGATACAGTCGAGAAGAGAAATACCCATAGTGATAGTTCTTATATCAAGGCACTCGTCCTGTATCATTCTTATTGTTTCAAGTATATTATATACGTTAAGCATTAACGGACTTCCTTTCCTTTATCGTCTGTTATATTGTGTGCATTGAGTTGAAAATATCCTCATGCATTGTATGAATAGAGAGTCCTAAATCCTTGCCGAGAGAATCCATACGGTCAACGAGCTCAGCAAAATCAGCGTTAATCTTAGAAATATCAACGAGCATAATCATAGCAAACATATCCTGTAAAACGCTCTGAGTAACCTCGATAACATTTACATTGAATTCGGCACAAATACCGCTTACCTTATGAAGAATACCGACAGTATCCTTACCAATTACAGTTACAACTGCTCTCATATTAAAAACCTCCGAAATAATATAGTGACAAATAATTGTCATGCCTGTTTTTATTATAACACATTATTCTGAAAAAATAAAGACCTTTTGTTAATTTTATGTTTTGTCCAATACATCGGTGCAATATTATAAAAAAATGGGGAGAATTTCTTCTCCCCATCAAAATAATTTATTCTGTCATCAGTTTTTTGAATAATCCTTAAAACAGATATTAAGGTCTACAGTAGTGTCAATACCGGGAACTGTTCCTTCGCCTGTATACTGCCACATCTGGAATTCATAAGGATATGTAGGCTTTGATGCATATTCAGCAAGCCAGAAATCATAGTCTGCTACTCTCGGTATATCAAGATTGTAGAAAACTGTTCCCTTGTTCTGATATATCATCGGAGTATATCCCGCATTTCTTATTCTTTCGCAAAACGCTATGCAGTAATCAGCAAGTTCACTCGGTGATACTTCATCTGTTCTTGCACTTTCGTCGATGATTTCCCAGTCGAATACTACAGGATATGTTATGTTGAATGGTGCTATGGCATCGATAACTACCTCTGCCTCTTCTATTGCCTCCCATTCGGATGTTGCCTGTGAGAAGAAATATACACCTGTTTTAACTCCTGCGGCATCTGCGGCGAGAAGATTTTCTTCATAGCGGTTATCCATAACGATAGTGCCGTTTCCGTAGGCTCTTGCACCTATACGGATAATTGCAAAATCAATTCCTGCCGCCTTGACCTCTTCCCAGTCTATATCCCCCTGAAATTCGGAAATATCTATTCCCGCAATAGAGGTTACTCTGCCGTCTTCTGTATAGAATGAATATCCGTTTCTTGTAACGAAATTACTGCTTTTGAAATTGTTTTCGGGAAGTCCTTCTATATGGAAATCAGAATATTTCTTGGTTTCTGTAGGCTCTTCCGTTGCAGCAGCTGTTGTAAGCACCTGTGTATGGTCGGGAATATCCGCCGTAATCTCAGATACTGTCGGCTGTACTTCGGGGTCTTCTCTCAGATAACCAAGTCCGATTGCAAGCACCCATGCCAGAATTCCCAAAAGCAGTATACTGACGAATGCCTCAAAAACTGCAAGCTTTTTAAGGCGGTACCGTTTTTTTGCCATTTATTTCTCCTTGAATGAAATCAGCGGATTTTTGTTCCTACAGGGATACTGTCATCAACGAAAATAACCTTAGGACCATCTGCTGTGTCTGCGGCGCAAATCATTCCGTTGCTGTCAACTCCGCAGAGCTTGCATGGCTTGAGATTTGCTACAAACTGTATTTTTCTGCCGATAAGGTCTTCAGGCTTATAGTATTTTGCAATACCTGAAACAACCTGTCTTCCGCCCATGCCGTCGTCAAGCTGTAAGCAGAGGAGCTTGCTTGATTTCTTAACCTTTTCACATTCAGTTACCTTTGCAACACGAAGTTCAACCTTTGCAAAATCATCAATTGAAATCTCAGGTGCAAGCTCGATTGGTTCAGCAGTTTCGCCCTTTTCTTCTGATGAAAGGTTTGACTTAGCCTCATCCATGTTCTTCTGAATAAGTGAATTGAGTTCTTCGATTTCCTTTTCAACATCAATTCTCGGGAAGAGAATTTCTCCCTTATGAACTGTAACATTCTCAGGAAGTACACCGAATGTGCCGAGCTTTCCGTATTCAACGTCTTCAGCTGATGCACCTATCTGCTCCCAAACCTTAGGCATTACTGTAGGCATGAATGGTGAAAGAAGTGCTGAAATAACACGGATTGAATCAAGAAGATTATAAAGAACTGCTGCAAGTCTTGCCTTCTTTGTTTCATCCTTGCCGAGTTTCCACGGCTCAGTTTCGTCGATATACTTGTTTGCTCTGTCAACAGCCTTGAAGATTTCCTCAAGTGCCTGTTTGATTTTTGTTTCTTCCATTTCAGCGTCAACAGCAGGAAGAAGACCGAGTATAACTGACTTGAAATCTTCATCAACTGCGTCTGTTTCACGCTCTGAAGGAAGTGTACCGCCGAAATACTTGTCAGCCATTGCAACTGTTCTTGAAACAAGATTTCCGAAACCGTTTGCAAGGTCTGAGTTAATGCGGTTAATCATAATTTCATTTGAGAATGAGCTGTCTGCACCAAGAGCCATTTCACGAAGAATGTGATATCTGATAGCGTCACAGCCGTAACGCTCGCCAAGTACAAACGGGTCAACTACATTACCAAGTGACTTTGACATTTTCTCGCCGTTGAATGTAATCCATCCGTGTACAGCAAGGTGCTTAGGGAGCGGAATATCAAGTGCCATGAGCATTGCAGGCCAGATAATTGCATGGAAACGCATGATATCCTTAGCAACCATGTGAACATCAGCAGGCCAGAATTTATCAAAGTCTGTATATGCACCGTTAAGGTAGCCGAGTGCTGTGATGTAGTTTGAAAGTGCGTCAATCCATACATATACAACGTGTTTATCATCGAATGAAACAGGAATACCCCACTTGAAAGTAGTTCTTGAAACGCAAAGGTCTTCAAGACCGGGCTTGATGAAGTTGTTTACAAGCTCTGTTGCTCTTGTCTTAGGACGGAGATAGTCTGTTTCGAGAAGGAGTTTTTCAATGCGGTCTGCAAATGGTGACATCTTCATGAAATAAGCCTCTTCCTTTGCAAATGCAACAGGACGGTGACATTCCGGACAACAGCCGTTTTCGTCAAGCTGTGAATCTGTCCAGAAGCTTTCACAAGGTGTACAGTATTTGCCGGAATATTCTCCCTTGTAGATATATCCTCTGTCATAGAGTTCCTTGAATATCTTCTGAACTGACTCAACGTGATAATCGTCAGTTGTACGGATATAGCGGTCATAATCTATGTTCATGTATTTCCAGAGCTTTTTGAATGTTTCAACTATTTCGTCAACATAAGCCTTAGGAGTAATTCCTTTTTCTGCGGCTTTCTGTTCTATTTTGAGTCCATGCTCGTCGGTTCCTGTGAGGAACATTACGTCATAACCCTGCATTCGCTTATAACGGGCTATAGAGTCACACGCAACAGTTGTATAACAGTGACCTATGTGTGGATTTCCCGACGGATAGTATATCGGGGTAGTAATGTAAAAGGGTTTTTTTGACATAAGTATCTCTCCTATCTTGAATTATTGTATAACGCACTACAGCAAAAAAGCAATATAAGTGCATTATAATAGATATTATAACACATTTTTTCTGATTTGTCCATAGGCAATATAAAGAAAATCAGTTCACGAAAATCAATTTTGTGTCTGTAGGGGCGGCGTTTCGCCGCCCGTAGTTTCACAAAAGCATATGGTGCCGCCTTAAATTTTCAACGGGTGACGGGACATCGCCCCTACAAAATATCATCATTTATCTGAACTGAATTTTAATAATTGATTTTCTTGAAATCATTTCACGAAATATTGACAATACACTTATAATAGGATATAATAAAAGTTGAAACTTATTTCTGTTTCACGCCTATTTATACGGAGGTATTTATATGTTACCGCAGTTAATTCTGCAAATATTCCTTATTTTTTTATCAGCACTTTACACATTTGCGCAGACATCTGCTGTAAATTCTGCTGACTCTCATCTCGAAAAGCTTGCACTGAGCGGAAACCCGAAAGCCGCAAGACTAAAAAAGCTGACGGACAAGCCTTCTGTCTTTATGTCAACAGGCAAAACCATATGCTTTGTAACAGGATGTCTCGGTGCCGCATTTCTTGGTGATTATTTTTCTGATACAGCCGTTTCATACGCTGAAAAAATGCAGAGCGGTATTCCGCAGAATGTTATCAGACCAGTTTCAGTTGTACTTATAACATTTGTTCTGCTTTTCTTCAATCTCGTTTTCGGTGAACTTGTGCCTAAACGTCTTGCTATGAAAAATCCCGAAAAAAACGCTCTTGCGTTCAGCAGATTTCTCAGTATAATGACAGCACTTTTCACTCCGTTTGTATGGCTTACAAATACATTTTCAAACGGATTTGTGCGAATTTTCGGCGTTGACCCTTCAAATGACGAAGATACTGTTACAGAAGAAGAAATTATCATGATGTCCGACGCAGGCGCTGAAAAGGGTACTATTGACGAAGACGAAAACCGCATTATCAAGAATGTTTTTGCCTTTGATGACCTTACCGCTGAACAGGTCTGCACTCATCGTACTGATGTTTCAGTACTTTGGAAGGATGACGATATAAGCACATGGGAAGATACAATTCACCGCACACGTCACACAGTTTTCCCTGTCTGTGGTGAAACTGTTGACAAGGTTATAGGTGTTCTTGACGCAAAGGATTTTTTCAGAACAGATGTGAAAACAATCGAAAATATCATGGAAAACGTTGTCCGTGAGCCTTTTTTCGTTCACGAAACCATGAAGGCTGACAGACTTTTTGAGCAAATGAAAAAGAATGGTTCGGACCACTTTGCAATTGTTGTTGACGAATACGGCGGTATGAGCGGTATCATAACAATAACTGACCTTGTGGAACAGCTTGTCGGCGATTTTGCTGACGACGCTGAAGATGAAGACGTTATCCGTCTTGAACAGACATCAGAAAATGAATGGATTGTTCCGGGCATTTCATCGCTGAGTGATGTCTGTGAAATGCTTGATGTTGAATTGCCTGCTGATAAATATGACACATTCGGCGGATATGTAATCGATGAACTCGGTGAAATTCCGAAAAACGGAACACAGGTAAGCCTTGATACTGAAAAACTTCACATAGATGTTATTGAGGTGAAACACCACAGAATAGAGGTGTGCAGAGTAAAACTGCTTTGATTATGGAACTGAGAATTGAAAGAATAACAGCGGAATATGACAGCACAATTTACAGCAGACTTTCCGAACTTGACAAGCTGTGCGTAGGCGCAGACGGATGGTCTGAGGAGTCATTCCGTTCAGAATGCGCAAAGGAAAACGGAATTGTAATCGGCGGTTTTATCGGTGATAAGCTTACTGCACTTGTTTCGGGATATACTGCTGAAGGCGAGGCGGATATAACAAGTGTTGCCGTAAATCCCGAATACAGACGAAAAGGCTTTGCATATCAGCTTATCGGAGTATTTGAGAGCATTCTCCCCGAAAATACAGAAAGTATTTTTCTTGAAGTGCGTGAAAGCAATTTTTCTGCTATAGGACTTTATGAAAAACTCGGCTTTGAAAAGCTGTCCGTAAGAAAGAATTTCTATGTAAATCCAAGAGAAAATGCAGTTGTAATGCAGAAACGACTGATTGATATTACATAAGGTAAATGATTATTTTTGAAAGAGGATTAATATGCTTATTTTAGGTATTGAAAGCTCATGCGACGAAACTGCCGCAAGTGTAGTTAAAGACTGCCGCACAATATGTTCATCCGTTGTATCAACACAGATTGAAGAACATAAAAAATACGGCGGTGTAGTTCCGGAAATTGCTTCACGCCGTCATTGTGAAAATATTCTCAGTGTAGTAAGACAGGCACTTGACGAGGCAAATGTAACACTCGCAGACCTTGACGGAATTGCTGTTACATATGCCCCCGGTCTTATCGGTGCACTCCTTGTAGGTGTCAGCTTTGCAAAGGCACTTGCTATGTCATCGGGCAAACCGCTTATACCTGTTCATCATATTGCAGGTCATATTGCTACAAATTATCTGACCTTCCCCGACCTTGAGCCGCCTTATCTCTGCCTTGTTGCAAGCGGAGGTCACAGCCATATTATCGAGGTTTTAAGCTACACAAAGTTCAGAGTTATAGGAAGAACAAGAGACGATGCCGCAGGTGAATGCTTTGACAAATGTGCCCGTGCAATGGGATTTCCTTATCCGGGCGGAGTACACGTTGACAATGCCGCACAGAGCGGTGACCATACAGCATTTAAACTGCCGCACCCTATAGTTGCAGGAAATGAATTTGATTTCAGCTTTTCGGGACTTAAAACAGCTGTAATAAATATGCTCCATAATGCAGAACAAAAGGGCATTGAAGTGAACAAAAATGACCTTTCCGCAAGCTTACAGTACACTATATCTGAAATTCTCACAGACAAAACCATAAAAGCCGCAGAATCTCTCGGCTATAAAAAGGTAGCACTTGCAGGCGGAGTTTCGGCGAATTCGGGAGTTCGTGCGGCACTTTCAGAGGCTTGTGCAAAGCACGGATTTGAGTTTTATATGCCGGAGAAAAAGCTGTGCGGTGACAACGGCGCAATGATAGCCTGTCAGGGCAGTTACAATTTCCTTAACGGAATTACAGCAGATGAAAGTCTGAATGCCATAGCAACTCTTTCAATGGAGGATATCTGAAAATGAACGGCAAAACAGCAACAAACTGCGAAACCTGTACAAACTATGTTTATGATGAAGACTATGACTGTTATGTCTGCATGGTAAATCTTGATGAAGATGAAATGTGCAGATTTTTACAGGGAACAAACTATGCCTGTCCGTATTATCGTCTTGATGATGAATATGGTGTGGTGAGACATCAAAATTAAAATTTGACAGAACTAAATGAACGTGTAGGGTCGCACCCATGTGTGCGACCGTCGAGTTACAATGAAACTTTCGGGCGGACACTTGTGTCCGCCCATACTGATGTATTTGTGGAAACGTATGTCTTCGGGCGGTGAAACGCCGCCCCCTACAAATATATCTGTCACAAAAAACAAAACGGAGAGAATTTCAAAAAACAATTCTCTCCGTTTTTATTTGTTTAATTTTAATCTGCTTATCTCTTATGCAGGGCTTTGAAGTCGCCCTGCACCTTCGCCATTCTCTCCAAAAACCTAAATCACAAGTCCGTATTTAAAAGAGACGTGCGAAAGCAGACTTCTCTTTCGCAGAGAGTGGAGCGAGTTTACGAGCGTGAGCGTGGCTCTCCGCCTTACTGCATACCGCCCTTTGTGTAGAAATTATCCTGGATGATAAGTGCACATCCGCCAAGGAAGTTGTTCTTGCCTTCAAACTTGCTGAGTACTACTCTGTCAGCGATTTCTTCACTTACAAGTCTGATCATTTCTCTCTTTACATAGTCAAACTGCTTTTCATTCAACTTGAAATTGTGAAGAACTATCTTCTTTGCAAAGTGGCTGATTGCAAGGTTATTGATGAGAATTGTGTACTTAGCAATAATTTCATCAATTACATTCTTAACAGGCTCTTCGCCTCTCTGAAGTGCAATAAATGCATTTTCAGTTGTAATCTTTGTCTTGTCACCCTCTGTAAGCTCATAAAGAACAGGTGTCTTTTCCTTTGAATAAATCTCATACATTGCATTGAGCATAGCTGTTCTTGAAAGCTCTGCCTTTACTGAGCCGTTAGGATAACCCTCATATGACTTGCCGTTAAGAGTTACAATGTATCTTTCAATTGTTGATGTATATGAAATATAGTCAGGTGAAAGCTCGTTTTTGTTGATGATTGCAAGGTTAACCTGATTTCCGTTATGAATAAATGCCTGATTTGTCTGATAGCCGTTCTGTGACTTGTATTCGTTGCATGCAAGTGCAAGAAGTCCGATTGCATTTCCGCAGTGAATTTCATAGTCAAGACCGCCTGAAAGCTTGTCAATAAAGTTAGAGAAATCAAGAACTCCGTCCTTGTAGAAAATCTTAAGCTTGCCCCACATTGAAGGTACTACGCCTACACCGAGACCAAGAACCTTATCCTTTGTAAGACCAGCATTTTCAACCATCTCATTGCTCTTTTTGATGATAAAATTAATGATATCCTTGCTTGTTGTTCTCTCGTCAATAACCATGCTTGACTTGTCAAGAACATCTGAATTTATATTTGTAAGACCAATGCTTACTTCCTTTTCATCAACAGTTGCACCAAGTGCAAAACGGCTGTTAACATTGATATCGATAAGTATCTTTCTTCTGCCCTTCTGGAGCTTTTCTGCATTAATCGGTGCCTCTCCGATTTCAACAAGTACTCCTTCTTCTATCATTTCATTTGTGATGATAGTAACTGCAGCTCTTGTGATTTCAAGTGCGCTCGCAACGTCAACTCTTGAAATCGGACCTGATTCTCTGATAACACGAAGAATCTGCATTCTGTTTCTTCTCTTCAGGTCAAGTTTACTGATGCCTCTTTTTTCCATTAAAAACAACTCCGTTTCTGCCATTCAGCGCACTTCCCGACCGCATTCTGCGGCATTCCCCCTTATATTTCTCTTGAGAGTGATACTGTCAGGCTT
The DNA here is from genome assembly GCA_024403965.1 of Ruminococcus sp. Taxonomy (GTDB): domain Bacteria; phylum Bacillota; class Clostridia; order Oscillospirales; family Ruminococcaceae; genus Ruminococcus. Next base: position 30,411 of record JAKSQU010000002.1, on the reverse strand, counting down.
ATAATAATTATCAACCCTTGAAAACCAATAATCAAAACGGATAAATCAGCCTAATTATTATCCGTTAATTCAAAGATTAACTCAATAATTATTATAGCACATAGCAGATAAAAATTCAAACTGTTTACGCTTAAAAATAATAAAATCAGCGTTTTTGACAAATTATTTATCCATCATTTGTTAAAATTTCCGTTGATTTAACAATCAAAAGTGCTGCGGCTCTCTAAATATTTTACAGAATGTAGATAAATAATAATAAAATACAAAATCAAAAATCGTGTTACGTAAGCTGTAAAGCGCATATTTTCGCCAAAATCATCAGTCTCACCAATACAGCACTGCATTTTAGACATTAATCAATATTATCCCTAAAATATACAAATGGTATTACACTTTTTTAGTTTTTTCGGTACTGTTGTTCATATTTGAAAGGTCAAAAAAAGGCAGTCTGTTGTGTCAGACCGCCTAATTTCTGTTATACGGAAGTACTTTCCATCCTTCTCCCTGTATCTTTACATAATACGCACCGCCGAGTGTTTTTTCACCGCCGTATATGTAAATAACAGTTACAAGATAACCCTTGTCAGCAATTATTGTACCATCGGGAGCTTCTGCGCCGTATCTTCTGATAAGTCCGTAAAGATACTTTTCAGCATCACGAAGTTCATCCTTGCTCATACGTTTGATTTTGCTTATTTTCTTTAGTTTTACGGCATCTGCGGACAGATTTTCATAATTCTCTATGAGATTTGTCCATTCACCTGTATCTTCAAAATGTCTGATGAGATATTTCGGCAGACCAAGTGTATAGTAGTCTTCACCGCCGTCTTCACTTACAACGCACTTCCAGTACTTATGCACAGTACCTCTTACACCTGTGTGATTACGGATAAACGAAATACACCAGAAAAACAGAATGATAATAATAAGTGCCGCAATGCGTCTTCTTCTTGCCTTGACCTTTCTGCGAGCAATACGTCTGCGTCTTGCCTCGGCTGAAAGCTGCGGCTTAGGCTGATAGTATTCCTGTACAACAGGCTCTGCATATTCCGTATTTTCGGCAGTTTCTGTATCATCTTCAGCAGTTTCATCATCATCAGTTTCGTCTGTCTGCACTTCATCAGTGCTTTCTTCATCCGCTGTTTCATCAGAAACTGTTTCTTCTTCTGTATTTTCATCTGTTTCGGTAACATCACCGATAACAGTTTCTTCATCAGAAATTATTTCTGTCACGTCTGTCGGTTCAGACAATCCGATTTCAGCATTTTCTGTACACTCACAGATTTCGCCTTCCGGAATCTCCTTTCCGCAGAATTCACATATTGCCATTTTACCCTCCGATACTGTAAAAATCACATTTCTACAGAATTAAAACCAATCAGCCTAAGCCGTAAAAGGCAGTGCCGATATCGTTCATAATCTTCCAGCCGTCACCCTTGATTCTGACAGCATAAATTGTAGTTTCTTCAATGTCTCCTTCGGTATCCTTATATTTATATGTAACCGAATATCCTTTTGTGATACTGTAACCGTCAGTATCAGCGCCGCAGAACTCTGCCGCCTCACAGAAATACTGTTCAGCCTTTGTAAGCTCCGAATTTTTAAGCCGGCGCTTTTCAGTTATTTTGCGGAATTTAGGCTTTTTGTCCCAGTCTTCCATTCTGTGCTTTATTCCGTCATTGTAATTTTTGACAAGCGAATCCCATTTGTCATCCTTTTTCAGCTGTTTCACGGTATCGTCGGGAAGAATAAGAGAATAATAATTCTTTCCGCCATGCTTACTGTATCTTGACTCAAAGAATTTTTCAACAGTACCCTTATAGCCCGAACCCGAAACAAGCGATGAAAAAATAATCAGAAAAACAGCGAAAACAACAGCAATTGCGATAATCGGTTTAAGTGCATTATCTTCTGATAAAGCGCTGTTATCGGTATTCTGTGTATTTTCGGAACAGGTACATTTTTCGCTGTCCTGTAATACACGTCCGCAGTTTTCGCAGATTTTCATTTCTTCATCCCCTTTTGTCAATATATAATTTTAGCATACATGATAATCAAAGTCAAGCCGAATAAAGTCAAAAAAAGAAAAATCAGCCATGCAGTGAAGCCGCCACTCACCAGAGTCCAGAGAGGTGCAGACCTCTCTGGCAGTGGGTGTATACGAGGGGGACAGAGTCCCCCTGATAAAGCAGTAAAACAAGCAAAGCGATGTTTTACGGACCGAACCGAATTATCACATGTTACACGTTTGCCGCATTCTATATTTTTATATTTTATTTACTTGGAACACTCTTCACAAATCCCGTAAAACACCGTCTGCGATGAATCAACAGTAAATCCGTGATGTTCCTTTATATGTCCGCTTATCTCTGAAAGATGATCACAGTTTAAATGTATCAGCTTTCCGCAGTTAAGACACTTTAAGTGAAAATGTCCGTGACATTCCTGTTCTTCGTCGATATACTGATAACACGCACAGGTTTTTCCGTCAAATGAATACTTTCTCACTGTCCCCTGTTCAACAAGCCTGTCAAGCTGTCGGTATATCGTTGCAACTCCGACAGGTGTCCCCTTTGAACTGAGATATGTGCTTATTTCCTGTACATTTGTATGTTTTTCCTTGTTCTCTATGAGATATGTAAGCAGATTTTCCTTCTGCTTGGTGTTATAGCCTGTTTCTTTTTTCATTTTGCACTCCGAAATTATCAGCCTGTGATAATCTTCCATCCTTCGTCACCGATATTAATGACAAGAACTGTGTCAGGACCTTTTTCCGTGCCGTTTTCAAAATAGCTGTAGTCTACCTGATATCCTTCATTTATTACGAATTCATCAGCCTTCATGTCAGGAAAATACTCTGTACAGAGTGAAAGCATATAATCCTTAACGGCTGTTTCCTGTTTTTCTATAAGCGGTTCAGATGATATGATTTTTCCGAATTCATAAACGCCGTCTGTAAGGTCAGGGCGGTTAGCCTGCTGTTCATTGTAATTATTTACAGCAACATCATATGAACCGTCTTCCTTCATTTTCTCGATTACATTATTCGGGTACATATATGAAAAGAAGACCTTTCCGCCGTTTGCACTGAAAAGCGCATTAAAGCATTCCTTTAAAGCTGTTTCATAGCTTGCACCTGTCTGTTCAACAGCCTCCACGCCCTCAGCTTTTTTAGTTTCCTTTTTAGCGGAACATGATACGAAAACACAGCCTATAAGAGCAAAAGCTGTAATAACTGACATTATTTTTTTCATTGAAATATCCTCCGATACACTTAGGCATTATATTGCATTATATATATTATTATTGTATCACTTTTCGGTGTAAATGTCAATTTATTTGGAGCAAAAATTAAGAACGCTCTTATAAAAAAGCGTTCTTAATATACATTATTATAATCTGTGATTTACTTTGTAACAAGCTTGCTTAAAAATTCAGCAACAGATGTTCTTCCTGTAAATCTTCCTTCATTTGCATATGCACAGGTATACTTTCCGTCTTTCAGAATGTAATACCTGTTGTCACTGCCCTTAACAATTTCAATCTTTGAATCACCGTTTGATTTTGTCTTAAAGACTGCTGTAAGCACTGTGTCATCCTTGTCAGGTTTAGCATCTGCATCAATTCCTGCAATTTCCCATGACGCAAATGATGAATAGAAATTCTGGAATGCTGTATAGCCCTCTGTATCTGCAATTTCAACAGGACTGCCGTTTATAGTACAGGTTCTTTCATCAACATTAAGCTGAATATCGTAGCTTTCATCTCCGAGTTCAAGGCTTATGCTCTCTGTATCAAACATATCCTCGCCCTGTATCTTGTGTGAAATGAAATCATATGTTGACATATTGATTATGTCAAGGTCAAATGAATAATAGATTTCAACCTGATTGTCATTTTCAAGAAGTACATATGCATATGACGGGTCTTCTTCCATTACCTTAACCTTGAATCCCCATTCTCCGCCGTCTTCGCTCATAATGACTACTTCTCCGTCGGGCTTGTCAAAGCCGTATTTGCCAAGGTCTTCAAGATTTTCGTCAAGCATCTCATCAGCCTGAAGTCTGATAATATTGTTAAGCTCCTTTGAAATTGATGTTGCATCAACTCTGAGCATATCATACTTTTTGTCGATTGACCATTCATCATTTTCCTTGTCATGCTCAAGGTCACAGGTAACCTTGCCATCCTTTTTGATGATTATTTCCTTGATGTCGAAAAGCTCATATGGTACAAGGTCTTTTGCCTTGAGTGTGAGTCTGTCTGCAAAGAGTGCACTGCCGTAAAGTGACTTTATAGCATATACATTCTTCTTGTCTTCGGTCATTACATAGTAGTAATCACCTGTCGGACTTTTTCCGCCGAGATAGAGAGTATGCTCTCCCTTAGGCTCGGTGATTACGATTTTCTGCGGATTATCAAGGCCATACATAGCCTTGTTTTCATCAGTAGCCTCGCCGTATGATACTTCAGCAGTAAGGTCTGCGGTATATGTTCTGATAAGCTGAATGTAAACCTGGTCAATACTGAAATCACTGCGGTTTGTAAGCAGCCATTTTCCGTCTTCATTCTTTTCAACAACGTATTCACCTTCATCACAGGTAAATTCAAGCTTTGTTACTGAATCAGCATCAAATCTGAACAGCTTATTGTCTTCAAGCTGTTCCTGAACAGCCTTCTGCTCGCTGTTTTTCTTGTTCTGTACAAGCATCAACGAACCTACAGAACCGCCTGCAAGAACTAATGCGCCTATAAGTATAGCAACAGGTTTTTTCATTATGCGTGTCTCCTTTTAAGCCATACAATAACACCAAGCACTGCAACGAATATCGGAATGACAATTACTATTACAATAACGCTTCTTGCGTGGTTTGCATCTCTGAATTTCATTGAATCGTATGCATTGAGCTTATTGCCGATACCCATCTGAATATCGCTGTCATAAAGCCATGTATTAGAGAATGTAAGGAGCATCTGTGTTGCACTTACAGATGGTGAAATCTTATCAATGTCGATAACATCAGTACTTCCGAGAACAATAATCTTTGCTGCTGAACGCTTGTTCATTGAGTAGTAGCCATAGTCAAGGTTCATATCTGAAAGCTTTTTAGCTTCCGCAACTGTTTCAGCGTCACCGCCCATAGGAGTACTCTTTGTTGAGTATGAGCCGTCCATATTAACAGCATTTCCTACGATTGACATTACTTCAACATCAGCTGCATTCTTAAAGCTTGTTTCCGGAATGAGCGCAAAGCTTCTTGTACCGCTGATACCGTCAATGAGTTCTCCGTTTTCAACAAGGTAATTGATTTCGCTTGTTAAATCCTGAGTCTGATCTTCTGAAAGCTTTGTATATTCAACTCTCATGAATTCTTCGCTCTGTTTCATTTCCTGATTCTGGAGCTGATTTGCAGCATTTGTTTCTGTTACATAGTTATAGTCCATGATAATGCCGAAATCTTCAAGAAGTCCTTCAATATTTCTGAATCTTCCCTTTGTATCGCATGGTGCCAGAAGGAATGACATTGCTCCGCCGTATTCAAAATATTCACGGATAAGCTCTGTTTCCTTGTCTGTAAGGTCGCTCTGCGGACCTGCAAGATAGATAATCTTTGCATTTTTCGGAATTGCGCCTGTTTCGTCAAGATTGAGTTCCTGAACGTCATAGTTATTTGTCTTTAACTGATTTGCATAAACTGAATATGATTCTTCAATTGACTTTTCGCCGTGACCTTTAAGGAAATAGATTGTAGGGAGTGAACCGCTTGTACATGTTTCAATAGCAGCGTCGATAAGCTCTTCACCTGCATACTGGAATACACCGTCTGCATTCTTCTGGAAAATCTTGTTGTGGTCGATACGCTTTGTTACTTCGCCGCAGCGTACAAAGATATCACCTGATTTAGTTTCAAGATTTCCGCCTGCATTAAGGCTTGCTGCAAGATCAGGATTTGAGTCGGGCTCAAAACATGTAAGCTTGATATTTTCACGTGCATCAAGCTGTGTGAGTGTGTGATAAAGTGAGAGATACTCAGGTGCATCCTTGAAGTATTCAAGGAGTGAGAGATAGTAAACTTCAATTTGCTTGTCTGATGTATTGTCAAGGAGTTCAACTGTCTTTTCATTTAAAGTGTATCTCTTTGTAGGTGTCATATCAAAAACCTTGTCATAATAGCCTGTGATAAGGTTAATCGGCACGAAGATTACAAGCACAAGGAGAGCAATAACAAATGCAATTGTGCCTGAAAAATTGAACTTTTTCTTTTTCATGTTAAATTACCCCCTGTTCCATCTTCTCTTCTCGATGGAAATGTATGTCCATGCAAGAAATACAATAATTGCAGAACCGAAGAACACAAGGTCTGAAAGACGTACAAAGCCCTGTGAGAAATATGCAAATCTCGGCTGTGCTGCAAATGAATAAAGTGCGCTCTGGAGTTTAGGATAATTTGAAATGAATGATGTATTTGAGAAATCATCAAGGAAGAGTACACCGAACATTACAAGTTCTCCGATGATAGCTGCAAGAATTGAGCTTTCAACAAATGATGAAATAAGCATACCGAGTGCAATGAACATAGCGCCCCAGCTGAAAATACCTATATATGCACAGATAAGCTGACTTATTACAACTTCACCATTAATAGCTGTGATAATCGGGAATACAAGTGTTCCTGCAAGCATGAAAATAAATACTGTCATATTAGCAAGGAATTTGCCGATTACTATTTTAAGTACGCTTACAGGCGATGTCATAAGCAGTACTTCTGTGCCGAATTTTCTTTCATCGGCAAAGGTTCTCATTGTGAGAATAGGAATAAGGAAGATAAAGTAAATTGTTACGTTATAGAATACTTCAGTAAATGAGAACATAAGAGTATCCGAAGAAGTCATGCCTGCAATAGCTGTTGCAAATGTATATGAGAAAACAAGCATGAAAAGTGCTGTAATCGCATAAGCAAACGGTGTGTAGAAGAACGATTGAAGTTCTTTCTTATAAATAGGAAACATAATCAGTCTTCCTCCTTTTCTTCTTCAGCCTTGTCATCATCTGATTTTTCTTCAGTGATATATTCGTCCATAAGGTCTTTAAGGCTTGTCTTTTTAACAGGACGGTTGATAAGTTCAACGAATACCTTTTCAAGGTCAGGCTTATCAGCATAAATTTCAAGAATGCTGACCTGATTTTTAAGACATTCAGCAATAAGTGTATCTCTGATTTCGTCAGCGTCACCGTCAAGCTGTACAGTAAATGAAGTGATGTTGTTGCCCTCATCAACAACCTCAGTTATTTCCTTTACGCCCTTTGTAACACCGATAACAGCAGCAGCAGTTGCTTTGCTGCCTGCAACCTTAACGTGAAGAATACGGGTATCCCTGAGCGGTTTTTCGAGATTTTCGATAGTATCAATCGCTCTTATATCGCCCTTATTGATAATTACAACTCTGTCACACACAGCACTTACCTCGCTGAGAATGTGTGAGCTGAAAATTACGGAATGTTCTTTTTTAAGGTCCTTTATAATGTTTCTGACCTCAACTACCTGATTCGGGTCAAGACCTACTGTAGGTTCATCGAGAATAAGGAACTTAGGATTGCCGAGAAGTGCCTGTGCAAAGCCTACTCTCTGCTTGTAACCCTTTGAAAGATTGCGGATAAGCTTATTCTGAACATCCTTGACTTTAAGGAGTGTCATTACACGCTCGATTTCATCCTTCTTCTTTTTGCCCTTGATTGATTTAAGTCCCGCACAGAAATCAAGATATTCCTTAACCTTCATATCAGGATAAACAGGCGGAATTTCAGGGAGATATCCGATATCCATCTTAGCCTTTACAGGCTCGGCTGCGATATCAACGCCGTTGATTGTGACTTTTCCGTCAGACATCGGAAGATAGCCTGCAATCATGTTCATTGTCGTGGATTTTCCTGCACCGTTAGGTCCGAGAAATCCAAGAATCTCATTATCTTTTATTGTAAAGCTAATGTCATTTACAGCACGGTTTTTGCCGTAAAACTTAGTCAGATTTTCAATAGTAATCATGAGTTTCTCCTTTCATTTGTAAATTAGTAAAAAAACTGTTCAGTATGCACAGTGCCTAATACATAACTGAACATACATACATTATTATTATCGCAAATTCATATTAACGCAGTATGAACAAGATATGTACAAAGTGTTAAATAACAAAAATTGCGATTTTAACCATTTAAAGCTGTACTATAATAATTATAAGAAATTTTACATCAAATCTGTGAAAGTTTTGTGAAAGTTTGTTGTGCAGAGAATGAATGTTAAAACCTATTATTTGAATTTTTGTCATGTTTACATTTTGTTAATAGTTAAAAATCCGCAACTTTTGACAGATGGACAAATTGTACAAAAACATTGAAATATATGTGTGCATTGCAACAAAATTTAGTTTTGCCTTCATCGAAAGACCGCCAAACTGTTGACACAAATACAAATAAAGAATATAATTATCTTGAAAATAGTTTGAAAACTGCGTGAAAAGTACAGCACTTTTGTACAATGCGTATTATAACTGTTTTCGTAAATCAAAAACCTATATTTCAAATGAGAGGGGTATATCTTATGATTAGCAAAAAGACAAAAGCACTTGCTGCAGGCGTTCTTTCAGCTGCTATGACTGCTACAGCTGTTATTCCTGCAATGGCTCCAGTTGCTACATCAGCTGCTGCAGCTCTTCCTGCATCATATGCAGATGCATTCTCAGAGCTTTATGCTGACGTCGTTACTAACGGTGTTGAGAACGGCTACTTAAGCTCACAGACAAACGGTTCTTCATTCGGAATTCCTTACCACGTTGTTGAGGAACTCTGTGTTGAAGCTCCTGACTACGGTCACGAAACAACATCAGAAGCTATGTCATACATTTCATGGGTAGCTGCTATGCACGATGTTCTCGTTAAGGAGGGTCAGATTTCCGGTTCTAACGACCTCAAGAAGGCTTGGACAACAATGGAAGCTCTTATTCCTGGTTGGTCAAAGGCTTCAGGCAGAGACACAGAAATCAAGTACGGCACAATCTTCGAGCAGGAAAGACTCAAGGCTGATACAGCTGAAGAAGGTGACCAGCCATCTGACTACCCAACATCACAGCCTAACGTAGAAGCTATCAACCCATTATATGAGACAATGGTAGCTGCTTACGGTTCAGATAACGGTTACTACCTCATGAACTGGCTCGCTGACGTTGATGACTGGTATGGTTTCAGCAAGGGCACAAAGGGTGAAGGCAAGTTCACATTTATCAATACATTCCAGCGTGGTGAAGAGGAATCATGTTTCGAAACAGTTCCTGCTCCATGTCTCGAAGAGCTTAAGTGGGGTATGAAGAGCGAAAACACTGACAACGGTAACGGTATCAAGGCTATCTTCAACGGCCAGGACAAGGTTCCTATGCAGTACTCATTCACAAACGCTCCTGACGCAGAAGACAGAGCTATTCAGGCTGTTTACTTTGCAAATCAGTGGGGCGTTGACTGCGGCGACGTTTCAGGTCTCGCTGGTAAGATGGGTGACCAGTGCCGTAACGATATGTTCGATAAGTACTATAAGGAAATTTCTGCTTCTACAAAGCTTTCATCACCATCTGCTGGTATGAAGTCAAAGCACTATCTCATGGCTTGGTATACATCATGGGGCGGAGCTTTAACAGCAACATGGGGTGACTACGGCTGGGCTTGGCAGATCGGCTGCTCACACTCACATCAGTTCTATCAGAACCCACTCGCTGCTTACGCTCTCGTTGATGACAAGAACATGAACGGCGGTATGAAGGGTAAAGATGCTACAGCTGACTACGTTGAATCATTCAAGAGACAGATTGAAATGTACATGTGGCTCCAGTCTGTTGAAGGTCCATTCGCCGGTGGTTGTACAAACTCTTACAAGGGTCGTTACGAAACATATCCAAGCGATCTCCCAACATTCTATGACATGGTATTTACAGCTCACCCTGTATATGCTGACCCGGGTTCAAACCACTGGATTGGTAACCAGGTATGGCCAACACAGCGTCTTGCTGAACTTTACTACTATGTAAAGAAGAACGGCGTTTCATCAGCTCTCGGCAGCCAGACATACGGTGGTCTTGCTCTTGACGAAGCTCTTGAAGCTCTCCTCGGCAGATGGGTAGAATGGTTCCTTGAAAATACACACTTCGATTATGTAGATCCTGACGGTAACGAATTCACTTACTGTATCCCATCTAACCTTGACTGGGGTAACGGCGGTCACCACACTGACCCAAGCTGTGTACCAGATACATGGACAGGTAAGTATGATCCAAACGGCAACCAGAAGCTCCACGCTACAATCACTGGTTACGGTCAGGGAGACGTAGGATGTGTATCTTCACTCTGTAATACACTTATCTACTACGCTGCAACTCACGATGTTGATTCATCATGCGCTACAACATACAAGGCTGACGGTACAGCTGCTGAAAGAGGTCTCTACTACGCTAACAAGCTCCTTTCAGATCAGTGGGCACAGGGTCGTGACGATATCGGTATCTCATTCACAGACCACAATGGTTCACTTTCAAGAATCTTCACACAGGAAGTTTATATTCCTGATTACTATAGCGGTGAAATGCCTGATGGTTCAAAGCTTGAGCCGGGTGCTACATTCAGCTCAATCCGTAAGAGCTATGAAGATGTAAAGATGTATCAGGAAATTAAGGCAGTTTATGAGGCTACAGGTTCAACTGAGTCTTATGATCTCAACTACCACAGATTCTGGCACGCAGGTGACGCTCTCATGTCATACGGCGGCATGGCTCTTCTCTATCCGGATGTTAAGCCAATGGATAATCTCCCAGTTCCAGGCAAGGAAACAGTTACAACACCTCCAGATAATACAACAACTACTACAACTACAACAGTTACAACAGCTCCAGAAGGCAAGTATCTTGCTGGTGATGCTACTTGTGACGGTGAAGTAAATATGGCTGACGCTGTTCTTATCATGCAGTCAATTTCTAATCCAAATAAGTATGGTATCGGTGGTTCAGACCCTACAGCTATCACAGAACAGGGTAAGCTTAACGGTGACGTTTACGAGAAGGGCACAGGTCTTTCATCTGCAGATGCTCTCTCAATTCAGAAGTATCTCCTTAAGCTCATTCCTACTCTTCCAGAGTCATAATTAATTCATAGCACATTCCTAAAGAGGACACTTCGGTGTCCTCTTTTTTTATCAAACCTCTTGCAATTTGCAATTTTTAGTGTTATAATAATATAATAGCATAAGTGTGTATTTATGCCAAATTCTAAAAGAAAGCAGGAGATATCATGCTGAAAAGTATGACAGGCTACGGCAGAGCGCAGAAGGTCCTTAACGGACGTGATATTCTCGTTGAAATACGCTCTGTAAACCACAGATACTACGAATATTCTTCAAGAATCCCCCGCACTTACAATTATATCGACGAAAAACTCAAGACTCTTCTCAAAACCTCTGTTTCAAGAGGCAAGGTTGAGGTTGCTGTTACAATAAACAATATCGAGGCAAAGGATACTGAAATTGCTGTCAACATGACTGTTGCCGAGGGTTATGTAAATGCTCTCAGAGGCGTTTCAGAGCAGCTCGGTCTTGCTGATGACCTTACTCTCTCAAAGCTGATCAAGTTACCTGATATCTTCAATATTCAGAAAACTCCTGATGATGAAGAAAAAATATGGAACGATATTTCTCAGGTTACTACCGAGGCACTCAATAGATTTGTTTCTATGAGAGAGATTGAGGGCGAACGTCTCAAGGCTGATGTTACATCAAAGGCTGACGGTATTCTCGCTATGGTTTCAGAGGTAGAAAAGCTCTCCCCTGTTACTGTCGAAAATTACAGAAACCGCCTTTACAAAAAGCTTTCAGAAATTCTCGAAAGCAAGGATATAGACGAACAGCGCATTCTCACTGAGGCAGCTGTATTCTCTGAGAAAATAGCTGTTGATGAAGAAACTGTACGTCTCAGAAGTCATATTTCACAGCTTGTCTCAATGCTCGAAAGTGACGAGGCTGTGGGCAGAAAGCTCGACTTTATCGTACAGGAAATGAACAGAGAAGTTAACACAATCGGCTCTAAGGCTCAGGATCTCAGCATTACTAAACTCGTTGTTGACATGAAGGCTGAAATCGAGAAAATCAGAGAGCAGATTCAGAATATTGAATAATATGAAACTCGTTAGTATCGGCTATGGAAATATGGTTGCGGCTGAACGTATCATTTCACTTATAAGTCCCGATTCTGCGCCTATCAAGCGTCTTATTCAGGAATCCCGTGACACCGGTATGGCTATTGATGCAACCTATGGAAGAAAAACAAGAACTGTGATTATTATGGACAGCGGTCATGTTGTGTTGTCCGCTATCGTCACAGATACTCTCGCCGCAAGAATTAACGGCTCAGGAGGTAACGAAGAAGATGAGTAAAGGCAGACTTATTATTTTTTCTGCTCCGTCAGGATGCGGAAAGGGTACTATGCTTGAACAGATTCTGAAAAATGACAAATTCTGTGTTTCAGTTTCTGCTACTACAAGAAATCCGCGTGAGGGCGAGGTAAATGGTGTAAACTATCACTTCATCTCAAGAGAAGATTTCTTAAAGCGTGTGGAAAATGGTGAATTCATCGAACATGCTGAATACTGCAACAATTTATACGGTACACTTCACAGTGAGGTTGACAGAAAAATCAATGAGGGTAAGAATGTTATCCTTGAAATTGAGGTTCAGGGTGCTATGAATGTTATGAAAAATGTTCCTGACGCTCTCTCTGTTTTCATCGCTCCGCCGTCTGTAAATGAACTCCGCCGCCGCCTTAACAAAAGAGGCACTGAAACTCAGGAGGTCATCGAAGAACGTGTTTCACAGGCTGAGAGAGAAATCTCCTGTGCTGATAAATATGATTACATAATTATCAATGATGCTCTTGAAGATGCGATTGACGACTTTTTCAGCGTTATCCGTGCTGAAGAATTAAAGTCTGTTAATCAGCCTTCACTCGTCAGTGATATATTAAACAAATAATTTTTTATGAGGTGTGTATTATGCTTAGACCTGCTGTAAACGAAATTATCTCAAAGAACGAAAGCTGTTATTCACTTGTTATCGCTGTTGCAAAGCGTGCAAGAACTATCGCAAACGAACTTTATGAGAACAACGAAACTCTCGAAGAAAAGCCTGTAAAGACTGCTGTTGAAGAGCTTGCAAGCGGTAAATGCAAGATTGTAAGCACTCTTCCTGAAAAGGCTGAATAATAATGCCTTTAATTGCTGAAACAGCTGTCAGCGGTACAAACTATTCATTTGATATGCTGTTCAGCTATGCGGTTCCCGAAAAAATGACAGGAACCGCTGCTGAGGGCTGTCGTGTGCTCGTTCCTTTCGGAAAGGGCAACAGGCGCCGCATAGGTGTCATTATGAAGATTACAGAGGGCAGCACTGACAGGCTGAAGTCACTTGTTTCACTTGTTGACGAAGAGCCTGTTATCTCCCGTGAACTTCTTGAACTTGCGGTTTATCTGAGAGAACAGACCTACTGCACTTATTATGATGCGGTGAGAACTATGCTCCCCCCTGCTATGAGTGTGCGCACTAAGGAAACATTCAGTCTTGCACGAAACGGCTGTCATGCCGAAAAAATTTCTGATGAGGCTGAAAAACTCTATTCTTCTCTCAGACTTATCCCCGACAGCAAAACTCTCAATGATGTACTTGAAAATTTCATTATCGAAAACGGCAGACGCATTCCCGATGAACTCTGTGACAGCGGTCTGCTTAATTCTGATAATGTTTTCAGACAGAATGTAGGCGACGCATCGGTCAGAATGGTACGTCTTTCCGACGAATACCTTTCTTCACCCGACAGCTTTGACCTTACACCGAAACAAAAAACTGTTGCTGATTTTTTGTCGGAATATGGTGCATCTGCCGTTAAAGAGGCGGCTTATATGTGCGGTGTTACTGCCGCCGTTGTAAAACGTCTTACAGCTAACGGTGCAGCCGTAGAGTATGATGCCGAATTGTTAAGGCATGTTGATGACGGCGCAGATGCAAAACGCAGTCCCGACGAAATTGTTTTGTCAGATGAACAGCAGAAAGCACATGATGCTGTTCTTTCCGCTCTTTTTGAAAGAAAGGCGGCAGCTTTTCTTCTGCATGGTGTTACAGGCAGCGGAAAAACTTCCGTTTTTGAAAAGCTTATTTCAGATACCGTCAGACTCGGCAGACAGGCTGTTCTCCTTATTCCCGAAATCAGCCTTACTCCGCAGATTCTCGGAAGATTCCGTTCTCTTTTCGGTGAACGTGTTGCTGTTATTCACAGCGGTCTTTCACAGGGTCAGCGTCTTGACGAGTACAAAAGAATAAAACGAGGCGATGCGGATATCGTTATAGGTACAAGAAGTGCTGTTTTTGCTCCCCTTGACAATATCGGTATCATTATTGTTGATGAAGAAGGTGAACGCTCCTACAAATCAGACAGTTCACCGAGATATCTTGTTCACAATGTCGCAAGGAAAAGATGTGCGGCACATAACAGTGTACTTCTTCTCGCATCCGCTACTCCGTCAATTGAAAGCTATTATCTCGCTGAAAAGGGTGTTTACCGTCTTCTTGAAATGAAATCAAGATACAGTACATCCCCACTTCCCGAAGTCAGCATAGTTGATATGAATCTTGAGCGTGACAACGGAAATTCTACGGAATTCAGCCAAAAGCTTACAGACGAAATTAATCTTAATCTTCAGAATGGTGAACAGACTATTCTTCTGCTTAACCGCAGAGGATATCACACAATGCTTATGTGCTGTGACTGTTCACATCCTGTGTACTGCCCTAACTGTTCTGTTCCGCTTACATATCACAAAAAAAATGACAGGCTTATGTGTCATTACTGCGGATATGCAAGTGAAACTGTCAGAAACTGTCCGTCATGCGGTTCATCAAGAATACGCAGTATGGGATTCGGCACACAGCGTCTTGAAGAAGAACTTTCAATGTTCTTCCCCGACGCACGAATTCTCAGAATGGACGCTGATACTACCTTTTCACGTTATTCCTACGAAAAGAATTTCAATGATTTCCGTGAGGGCAGATACGATATTATGGTAGGTACTCAGATGATTGGCAAAGGTCTTGATTTCCCGAATGTTACGCTTGTAGGCGTAATGTCCGTCGACAAGGCACTCTTTGCAGGTGATTTCAGAAGCTATGAACGTACCTTTTCACTTATCACACAGGTTGTAGGACGCAGCGGACGTGGTGACAAAAAAGGACGTGCTGTTCTGCAGACTTTCATGCCCGAACACTACATCATGAACCTTGCCGCACAACAGGACTATAACGATTTCTACAAGGAAGAAATTGCTATTAGACGTGCTATGGTCTTTCCGCCTGTATGTGACATGGCTGTTCTCGGATTTTCGGGAATTGACGAAAATGCTGTCAGACTTGGTGCTGATTCTGTTATCATGCTGATGAAGGAACTGCTTAATGCACTGCAGCCGCAAACTCCTGTGAGAGTTCTCGGTCCTGTAAAATGTTCATACGGAAGAATAAACGGAAAGTTCCGATACAGAATAATCATAAAATGCAAAAACAACGCAGAAATGCGTGGATTTATAAGCTCACTGCTCACCCGTTCAGCTTCACTTAAAGAAATGAAGGGCATTTCAGTTTATGCTGATATGAACGGTGATGTCGGTGTTTAATGAAAGGAAGTTTTAAATGGCACTCAGAAAAATTCTTACAGATAAAGACGAAACTCTCCACAAGGTTTGCAAGCCTGTTGATAAGTTCGACGAAAAGCTTGCTGTTATATTAGATGATATGCACGAAACTCTCGACAAGGCACAGGGTGTAGGTCTTGCCGCTCCTCAGATTGGTCTTTGCAGAAGACTTTTCATTATGCATCTCGAAGAGGGCAGTTTTGAATGTATCAATCCTGAGGTTACTCTCCGTGAAGGAAAGCAGAGAGTACAGGAAGGCTGTCTTTCATGCCCTAATGTATGGGGATATGTTACTCGTCCTATGAAGTGTCATCTTAAAGCACAGGACAGAAACGGCAACTGGTTCGAGGTCGATTTTGAAGAACTCGGCGCACAGTGTGTATGCCACGAAAATGACCATCTCGACGGTCATGTATTTACTGAAATTGTTGAAGAATTCTTCGTTCCTGAGGAGGACTGACAATGAAGATTGTTTTTATGGGAACTCCTGATTTTGCTGTTCCCTGTCTGCGTACCCTTGCTGAAAGCGGTCATGAGGTTGCGGCTGTTTTTACTCAGCCCGACAAGCCTAAGGGACGCGGCTATAAAATGATTCCTACTCCTGTCAAGGCGGCGGCTCTTGAATATGGATTTGAAGTATATCAGCCGCTTTCTCTCAGAAAAGGTGAAGACGCTGAAAAATCTCTTGAAATTCTCAGACAGATTAATCCCGACCTTATCGTAGTTACGGCTTATGGTCAGATTCTTCCTGAGAGTGTTCTTAATGCCGCAAAATACGGCTGTGTCAATATTCATGCATCATTACTCCCGTCATATCGTGGTGCGGCTCCTATCAACTGGGTACTGCTTAATGGTGAAAAGGAAACAGGCGTTACATCAATGCAGATGAATATCGGTCTTGACACAGGTGATATGCTCATTAAGAGAACTACACCTATAGGCGAAAATGAAACCTATGAGGAGCTGTATGCACGTCTTTCCGTTATGGGCGGTGAGGTTCTTGCTGAAACTGTTACAGCTATTGAAAACGGCACACTCTCTCCTGAAAAACAGGACGATGAGAAAAGCTGTTATTCTCCTATGATTCGCAAGGAAATGAGTGCGCTTGACTTTTCAAAGTCAGCATCAGAGGTGCACAACACAATCCGTGGCGTAACAGGATTTACAATGCTTGAAGGCAAACGCTTAAAGATATTCAAGTCTGAGATTGCTGACATTAACGCTCCTGATTTGCCTGTGGGTGCTGTTACTGATACATCTGTTTTCGCTGTTAAATGCGGTGACGGAAAATCCGTTATTTTCAGAGAAGTTCAGCCGGAAGGCAAAAAACGCATGAAAACAGAGGATTTCCTTCGTGGAAAGAAACTCACCATTGGTGAAATTCTCGGTGCTGAGGGCTGATTATGACTGACCCGAGATATTTAGCTGTCAGACTGCTGACAAAAACCTTCACAAACGGCAGCTATTCAAATATTCAGCTAAGGTCAGGTCTTGATTCATCCGACCTTGACGAAAGAGGAAAAAAGCTCTGCTCTGCTATATATTACGGTGTTATAGAACGCCGTCTTACACTTGACCACATTATTTCGGGACTTTCTTCACGTCCGATATCAAAGCTTGATGATGTTATTTTAAACATTCTCCGCAGTGGTATATATCAGATTCTCTATATGGAAAGTATCCCCGATAATGCGTCTGTAAGCGAAAGTGTTGCACTTGCAAAGAAATGCGGCAAAACAAGTGCATCGGGTATGGTAAACGCCATTCTCCGAAACTTTATCCGCAAGGGAAAGAAAATCGAAATGCCGAAGGACAAGACAAATGCCCTTTCCGTTAAGTATTCCGCTCCGTCATGGCTTGTTGAAAGTCTCGTTTCGGACTACGGTACTGAACTTGCGGAAAATCTGCTTTCCGATTCTCTCGGCAGTCCCCCTGTTACTGTACGCTCAAATCCGCTTGTATGCAGTGATGAAGAGTTTATCAGTGCATGGGAAGACGGCAGAAACGTTGTTTCTTCTGATATTCTTCCGCATTGCTTTCACTTTCCCGACTCTGACCCTGTTCATTCAAAGCTTTTCAGCAAAGGACTTTTTCATGTACAGGATATGGCATCACAGCTTTGCTGCAGTGCTGTTGCTCCTGACGAAAACGACACAGTGCTTGACATATGCTCGGCACCAGGCGGAAAAACCTTTACTATGGCTGAAATGATGAACGGCAAAGGCAGAATCATTGCCTGTGACCTTCACGAAAAACGTGTAAAGCTCATCAAAGACGGTGCGGAAAGACTCGGTCTTGAAAATATTGCCGCACAGACAGGCGATGCGTCGGTTTTCAACGAGAATTTGCCGAAATTCAGCAAAATTCTCTGCGATGTTCCGTGTTCGGGTGTAGGCGCTATAAGACGCAAACCCGAAATAAAATACAAGAATCCCGAAGATTTTAATAATCTTCCCGAAATACAGTATGCTATTGCAAAAAATGCTCTGAATTATCTTGCTGTCGGCGGTGAAATGGTTTATTCAACATGTACACTCCGAAAGGCTGAGAATGATGATGTTGTAAACAGACTCCTTGCAGAAAATCCGTGCATTGAACCTGTACAGCTGCCGTCTCCGCTCGGTGAAAAATTCGGTTCATCAGCAAGCATATTCCCCTGTCATTTCGGCAGTGACGGATTCTTTATTGCAAAATTCAGAAAAATACGCTAAGGCGGTGATATATTGGAAAAAACAGATATTCTCAGTCTTGATTTAAATGAACTTGAAACCGCCCTTGTTTCGCTTGGTGAGAAAAAATTCAGAGCAAAACAGATTTTTCAGTGGCTCCATGTAAAACGTGTCTTTGATTTCGATAAAATGACTGATATATCTATCCAATTGAGAGAGCGTCTGAAAGAAAATTTTTGTATAAATGGACTATTTATTCAAAAAAAGCTTGAATCTTGCATAGATAATACTGTAAAATATCTATATAGGCTTTCTGACGGCAATTTTGTCGAAACTGTCCTTATGGAATACAGCTATGGTCACAGTATCTGCGTGTCTACTCAGGTAGGCTGTAAAATGGGATGCCGTTTCTGTGCATCTGCCATTGCAGGCTATGTCCGAAGCCTTGAACCATCGGAAATTCTTCAGCAGATTTACACCGCTGAAATGGATTCGGGTGTTCGTGTTTCGGGTGTCGTTCTTATGGGTATAGGCGAACCGCTCGACAACTTTGATAATGTCGTGAAGTTTCTCCGTCTTTTGTCCGACAAGAACGGCAATAATCTCAGTTTACGGCACGTTTCACTTTCAACCTGCGGTATCGTTCCGAGAATATATGACCTTGCACAGTTAAAGCTCGGTCTTACGCTTTCGGTTTCACTGCACTGCCCCGATGATAAGGGCAGAAGTGAGATTATGCCGATTAACAGAACCTATAATATTGACAGTCTTATCAAAGCCTGCAAAGACTACATCGATGCAACAGGCAGACGTGTTACATTTGAATATGCTGTTATTGACGATGTCAATTCGTCAGATGCCGATGCTGACAGACTTGCTGATTTACTGCGTGGAATTAATTGTCATGTAAATCTCATACCTGTCAATAAGGTTAAGGAACGCAGCTATCATACAGCACGTTCGGGCGTTGCCGAATTTGCAAAAAGACTCGGTAAATGTGGTATAAATGCCACTGTCAGAAGAACTCTCGGAAGTGATATTGAAGCCGCCTGCGGTCAGCTCAGACGTGATGCAGGTCTTCACGACGGGACGAACGGAGGTGCAATGCTTTGAGATACCGCTACAGTACAGACATAGGTCTGAAACGTGACGAAAATCAGGACGCTGTAAGGTGTGAATACTTCGGTCATAATATTCTCGCTGTTGTATGCGACGGCATGGGCGGTGAGAAATCAGGAAAAGAAGCAAGCAATATTGCTGTTGAAGAATTTTTTCAGCGCTTTTCCGCAGGCTATTCACAGAGCATTTCCGATGATGATTTAAGAAAGCTGCTCATTTCTTCAGTTTCTGCTGCTAATTCAGTTATCTACACAAGAGCAAGATTTGATTTCAAAAGCTTTGGTATGGGTACTACATGCGTTGCAGCATTTATCGGTGAAAATTCTGTTACCATCGCCAATGTTGGTGACAGCAGAGCATATCTTATCACCAATGAAGGCTTGAAACAGATAACACAAGACCATAATTATGCTATGGATCTTTATGCACATGGAAAAATTTCACTTGAAGAGGTCGAAACTCATCCGCAGAAGCATATGCTTGTAAAGGCTGTGGGTGTTGAGAGAACGGTTACCCCCGATATCTTTTCTTTCGACTATACGGATAAGGTCAGTCTGCTGCTCTGCTCTGACGGTCTTTCGGGATATTGCAGCGACGATGAAATATATGATGTTGTCGTGAATTCCGTTTTCGACAATGTCGCAGACGAACTTATTAACTTAGCTCTGAGTAAGGGCGGCCGTGACAATGTTACTGTTGCGGTAATTTCAGATTGACTCAGGAGGATAGAAAATGGACAAGAACATTGGCAAAAAGCTCGATGGCAGATATGAGATTACCGAGCTTATAGGCGTCGGCGGAATGGCTGAAGTCTACAAGGGCGTTGATGTTATTGACAACAAAAACGTCGCTATCAAGATACTCAAAAAAGAGTATGCAGAGAATGAGGAATTTCTCCGCAGATTCAGAAATGAATCAAAGGCTATTGCTGTTCTCTCACACCCTAATATCGTCAAGATATATGATGTCGGATTCTCCGAAAAAATACAGTATATCGTTATGGAATATATCGACGGTATAACACTTAAAGAATATATCGAAGAGGAAAGAGTTCTTACATGGAAGGACACTGTCCACTTCGTTATACAGATACTCAGAGCGCTGCAGCACGCTCATGACAAGGGTATTGTCCACCGTGACATTAAGCCGCAGAACATTATGCTGTTCTCTGACGGCACTATTAAGGTCATGGATTTCGGCATTGCAAAATTTGCAAGTGAACAGGGCAAAACCGCCACAGACCAGGCTATCGGAAGTGTACATTACATCAGTCCGGAACAGGCAAGCGGAAACGTTACCGACGCTAAGAGCGATATCTATTCTGTCGGTGCTATGATGTACGAAATGCTCACAGGAAGAAAAGCCTTCGACAGTGACAACCCGGTTGCAATTGCAGTTATGCATATGCACGATACTCCGGATCGTCCGAGATCTGTCAACCCTGACATTCCCGACGGTCTTGAAGAGATCATCCTTCGTGCAATGGAGAAGGATCCTGCTGACAGATATCAGTCTACAGGTGAAATGATCGCAGATATCGAAAAATTCAAATCAAACCCTGCCGTGAAATTCGGCTACTACACAGAGGATACAGGTGAAATTATGGACGAATTTATTTCCGACGGCTACGGCAATGACATCGAGACAGAGAGTCCCGAAGAAGTTAAGAATGCCTATGCCTCAAAAACTCCGGCTTATGCTACTGCCAAGTCTGGCAAAGGTGCAAGATATGCAGATGAAACTCCTGCTGATTATCTTGACGATGAATACTATGACGATGATTACGACGACTATGACGAGGATTACGATGATGATGACGAAGAAGAAGAGCGTTCTTCTCTCGTAGTTCCTGTTCTTACAGGTCTTGTAATTGTTATTCTCGTTGTTGCAGTTATATTTGTTGCAACAATTCTCAGCGGTCTCCTTAAGGGAACAGGCGCAAAGAGTGATTTCACAATGCCTGACTTCTACGGATGGGACTACAACGTTGCTGTAAGCCAGTACGGCAACAACATCAAGTTTGAAGTTGAAAGCTCAGTTTATGACGAGGCTGACGAAAACTCTATCATTGAACAGGGTATTGAACCAGGCTCAACATTCAACAAGGGCGAAGTTCTCAAGGTTAAGATTTCAAAGGGTATGGAAACTGTTGAAATCCCAAGACTCAGAGATTTAAACCAGGAGCTTGCTAAGGCACAGCTCAAGGAAAGAGGTCTTGAGGCAGAGATTATCAAGACATCTGATGCTGAAATTCAGCAGGGCTATGTAATCAAATCTGAACCTGGCGAAGGCGAAGAAGTACACAAGGGTACTAAGATTGTTCTTTATGTAAGTATGGGTGCAAACGCTGAACAGGTTGTTGTTGATGACTATATCGGCAGAACTGTTGATGACGCTGTTGTAATGGCATCATACGGCGGTTTAACTCCTGAAACTGAATCTGTTCCTTCATACGAAAAGCAGGGTACTGTAATCGACCAGGAGCCTAAGAAGGGCGAAAAGGTTGAAGCAGGCACAGTAATCAAGCTTATTGCCAGCGATGGTACAACACCTGACGGTGAAATTCCATTCACAATTTACTTCCCTGCAACAGGAAACGGACGTTTCGCAATCGACTTCCTTCTTAAGGACGCAAACGGTAAGACATCTTCACAGTCAACATCTACAATCATTGTTCCTGAAATGCCAAGCTGGACAGAAACAATCAAGGGCTCAGGCGAGAATGTAACTGTTACTGTTATTCTTACAAATCTCAACACAAACCAGAGAGCGAATATCGGAACATACACATTCAACTTTGCAACAGGTGCTGTTACAAGACTGTCAGAAGACGTTGACGGCGCATTCAGAGCAGTTGACGGATTAAATGATGTTCCTGCTACTGAACCTCCTACAGACAGCTATGTTCCTGATGATGAAAATACTACTCAGGCTCCTGTCTATGAACCATATGTAAATGGTGAATGGGACGCTATAACAGGCGAATGGATTCCTTGGTTCTGATGAATAAAGCTGAAACAAGCGGAATAATCACAAAATGCTTAGGGGGACTCTACACAGTAGAGTCCCCTGATGGTATATATGAGTGCAAAGCAAGAGGAATTTTCCGCAATAAAGGAATAAGTCCGTGCGCAGGTGACAGAGTTATACTTGAAAACGGTGTAATTGCTGAAATATGCGAAAGAAAGAATTCCATTATAAGACCGCCCCTTGCTAATCTTGACCAGTTGATTTTTGTAGTTTCAACCTGTAGTCCGCCCCCTAATTTCCTTATTCTTGACAAGTTTATTGCAATTTCGGAATACAAGGGCATTACTCCTGTTGTTGTGATTACAAAAAATGACCTTGGCGACGGCAGTGCCGTACATGAGGTTTACAGTAAAATCGGTATTGACGTTATTGACGTTGATTACAGCAATACTGCTACAGTTGACGCTGTAAGAAATCTGCTTATCGGAAAAATAAGCGCATTCACAGGAAATTCAGGTGCAGGCAAGTCTACTCTGCTTAATGCGATAGACGATACACTCAATATTCCCACAGGCGAAATCAGCAAAAAACTCGGACGAGGCAGACATACAACACGTCACGCTGAACTCTATAAGCTGAGCGGCGGCGGTTATATTGCTGATACTCCGGGATTTTCAACCTTTGATACAAACCGCTATGACATTATACGCAAGGAAGAGCTTGCAGGCTGTTTTCGTGAAATGGCTCAGTATAACGGTGAATGCCGTTTCAGTGACTGCGCACACGTCTGTGAAAAGGGCTGTGCTGTTATTGATGCAGTAAACTGCGGTGATATTCCGCAAAGCCGTCACGAAAGCTACAAGGCTATGTATGAAGAAGCTAAGCAGATAAAGGAGTGGGAGATAAATGGATAAGGAATGTGTGATTTTTGCGGGCGGTGATATGTCTGAAAATATCCCGAATATAGAATTAAGAGTAAAATCCGCAGATTACATAATCTGTGCCGACAGCGGTCTTAAACACGCTCAGCGACTCGGCATAACTCCCGATATTATTGTGGGTGACTTTGACTCATACACCGGCAAACTCCCCGATAATTCCGAAATCATACGCAGTATTCCCGAAAAGGATGATACAGATACAATAATGGCTGTAAGAAAAGCTGCTGAGCTTGGGTGCAGACAGATTGTTCTTTACGGTGCGCTCGGCGGTTCACGTTTTGAGCATACTGTGGCAAATATTCAGACTCTGCTATTTGCAAAGGAGCTTGGATGCATACTTACTATAATCGATAAAAGCGTTATATGTCTGCAATATAACGACGGCGAAGAATATTATTATCAGAGAAGTGAAAACGGCACTTATATGTCTGTTTTCTCGCTTTCGGAAACTACAGAAATTGAGTATCTGGATGATGTAAAGTATCCCCTTGAAAACTACACAATGAAAAATTCCTATCCGATAGGTGTAAGCAATGAAATCACAGAAACCTGTGCTGTGCTTAAAATAAAAAGCGGTACAGCATTAATCATTCTCACAGACAAATAGTCACAACAGACCGCACTGATGAATATACTAAATCGTAAGGAGTTGGTGCATATGAAAATTGTTGTGATAAAAAGTCCGAAATTTCTCAGCGGTATTTTAAGAATGATTTTCGGAATAAAAAAAGAAACAGAATAAAGCAGAAACGGACAGTTCGTTTTTTTGAACTGTCCGTTTTTTCTGTTGTTATCTATTATTTTTTAGCGTTTAATTGGGAAACAAAGACTCCGCCGAAAGCAGAAATACAATATAATACAAAACTGATAACCGTGCTGTTTTCTGTTGATGGAATGATGATTCCGAGAATAATTCTGACAATAACCAGAATAGTAATTAATAAGATACATTCACCAACAACAACTAATCCTTTTTTCATATAAATCCTTTCATATATTATGTGTCAGCCCGAAAGTCTCACTGTACCCCAACGGGCGCACACATGTGTGCGCCCTACAGAGTACAATATTATCTTTTAAAGTAAATCAAACATTTCCATTCCCTGTGGTCTTGGTCTTTCCTGTGGAGCAGCAGGCTTTGGCTGTTCTACAATCGGCTCTTCCTTAACTGTCTGCACTTCTTCTGCTGTTTCTTCTACAGTTTCTACAGCAGCAGTTTCTTCAGCAACAGGCTCTTCTGTTACTATCGGTGCCTCTGTGTATGGTGCCTCAACGAAATCCTGTGGCTCTTCTGTTTCTGATTTATCTGCTGTTTTTACATTTTCAGCACTTTTTCCTGCAAGGAATCCTGCAAGGAGTGTTCTTAAATCAACACCTGTTGCAGCTGCAAGTCCGTCTGTTACCTTTGTTGTTGAACCGATAATGTCGCCTACAAGTCTGCTGTTGTTGCCGTCACCGTACATTGTAATCTTATCAACCTGTGAAAGCGGCATTGCAGCATTCTTTACAACCTCTGGGAGTGCCTTGAAGTACATTTCAAGTACAGCAGCCTCGCCGTATTTCTTCATAGCCTCAGCCTTTGCATTGATACCCTCAGCCTCTGCAAGTCCCTTTGCACGAATAGCGTCAGCCTCTGCCTTACCTACTGCGGCAATACCCTCAGCCTCCTGCATTTTTGCATATTTCATAGCAGCAGCCTCAGCCTTCTGAGCCTCTGCCTCCTGCTCACGCTGGAAACGGTCTGCCTCTGCCTCTTTTTTAAGCTGATAAAGCTTAGCGTCTGCCTCCTGCTGTGCAGCATACTTTTCAGCCTCTGCCTTTTTCTTAATCTGAGCCTCGAGAGCCTTTTCTGTAACCTCAGCCTCTCTTGCCTTGAGTTCAACATCCTTTTCAGATGCGGCAATGTTTGCATTAGCCTTTGAAATTTCAATGCTCTTACGCTGTTCTTCCTGCTGAATCTGATATGCGGCATCAGCAATAGCAAGCTGTGTATCAGCGTCTTTTTTGAGTTCTGCCTGACGGATTGCAAGCTCGTTGTTTTTCTGTGCAACCTCTGTTTCAGCAATTACACGGGCATCATTTGCCTCTTTCTTAGCCTGTGCCTTAGCAATTTCGATTTCCTTTTCAGATTCTGCTCTTGCAATTGCGGCTTTCTTCTGAATTGTAGTTACGTTGTCGATACCGAGATTCTCGATAAGATTCTGGTCATCTGTGAAATTCTGAACGTTGAATGAAACGATTTCAAGACCCATTCTGTTAAGGTCAGGTGCGGCATTTTCCTGAACCTTTTCAGCGAATGCCTTACGGTCATTAACCATTGCAACGAGTGTCATCTGTCCTACAATTTCACGCATATTACCTTCAAGAACTTCTCTTGCAACCTGTGCGATGTAAGATGTTTCTTTATTAAGGAAGTTTTCAGCACCAAGCTTGATAAGCTCAGGGTCACTGCTTACCTTAACGTTTACGTTAGCGTCAACATTGATGTTGATATAGTCTGCTGTAGGAACAGCACTTGATGTCTTAACGTCAACTGCGATAAGCTGTAATTTCAGCTTATCAACTCTTTCAAAGAAAGGAATTCTGATGCTTGCCTTACCGATGATGATTTTCTTGCGAAGACCTGAAATGATGTAAGCCATGTCAGGCGGAGCCTTAATGTAACCCGTAATGAGTATAACGAGAATCAGTGCTACTCCGATTGCAATTGGGATGATTGTGGTTAAATTGATGTTTTCTAACATAATAATTTCCTCCGATACCTTTATTTTCAGTTGGTATTTCCGACTGACTGTATATATTATATATCCGTAATTCACGTTTGTCAATACCCCTTAATCGCAGATATATGGTTGATTGAGCTGTATTGAAAAGGCATGGATTTCTGCATTTGCCTATAAATAGGTTCAAACGAACTCTTTTTGTCGTTTGCGGAACTCTTTGAAATCAAATTGTAAAATTTCTGTGAACGAAAACAGATTGTACTTTTACCCCGACGGGATACACATATTCTATTGATTTATTTTTGTTAATTCAAATCTGCTTATCTATTTATGCAGGGCTTTGCGGTCGCCCTGCACCTTCGCACATTCTCTCCAAGCAAACACAAAACCTAAATTACAAGTGCATATTTAAAAAAGACGAGCGAAAGCAGATTTCTCTTCCCCTGTGAGTAACGAGTGAAACGAGTGGGTGACTCCCCATAAAATGGGGAGATGTCACGAAGTGACAGAGGGGACGGGCGACCGTTGGGAGCGTGGCTCGCCTGCGGGGGCTCCCCGCTTGACACTCCACCATATTTCTGTTATAATTGAATTATAAGTATCAACCTGAATTCAGCACAAAACAACATAAAAAAGGAGCTGAAAAAATGAAAATTGGTATATTAGGTGCGGGCACATGGGGTATTGCTCTTGCAAATCTGCTCTGTATCAGCGGTCACGATGTTTCAGTCTGGTCTGCTCTGCCCGAAGAAATCGAAATACTTGAATCTACTCATATTCACCCTAAATTTCCTGACACTGTTCTTCCCGAAAAAATGTCATTCACTACCGACATTCAGAAAGTCTGCTCGGAGAACTATATTCTCGTTGTAGCTGTTCCGTCAGTTTTCATACGTTCAACTTCAAGGACTATCTCTCCGTTTCTGAAAAATGGTCAGATTATCGTCAGCGTTGCAAAGGGTATCGAAGAATCTACTCTTATGTCCATGACTGAAGTTATCGCAAATGAACTCGGCGACATCGTAAGGGAAAAATCCATTAATATTGCCGCTCTTTCAGGTCCTACTCATGCCGAAGAGGTTATCAGACTTATGCCGACAACTATTCTTTCTGCCTGTCCCGACCTTGAAACTGCAGGTATTATTCAGGAGGTATTTTCAAGTGACTGCATGAGAGTTTACACTAATCCCGATATAAAGGGAGTTGAGCTCTGCGGTGCTCTGAAAAATATCATTGCTCTTGCGTCAGGTATTATCAGCGGTCTCGGTTACGGCGACAACGTCAAAGCCGCTCTTATCACAAGAGGTCTTGCAGAAATCAAGCGTCTCGGCATAAGAATGGGCTGTAAGGAACAGACTTTCTACGGCCTTGCAGGTATGGGTGACCTTATAGTTACTGCTCTCAGTGTTCACAGCCGTAATTATACTGCGGGTACTCTGCTCGGCAAGGGCTATTCTCTCGATAATGCTCTAAAAGAAGTCGGCATGGTTGTTGAGGGTATAAACGCTCTCAAGCCTGCTATGAAGCTTGCTGAAAAATATGATACAGAACTGCCTATTATAGGGGCGGTTCACGAATTTATTGAGAACGGCGGTTCTCCGTCGGAGGCGGTCGAAAAGCTCATGGGACGTGAAAGACGTTCTGAACTTCACGACTAATAATCAAAGGGGATATTATATTATGATGAACATTGCTGTTGCACAGTCAGGCGGTCCTACCTGTGCTATTAACGCTTCTCTCGTAGGCGTTTTCAGAGAATCTCTCAAGGTTTCAGATATTGACGCTATTTTCGGCTCAGTTAATGGTATTGAGGGTATTATCAACAACCATCTTGTTGACCTTAAATCAATGATTCTTTCAAACAACGATATGGAGCTTCTTAGACAGACTCCGTCTACAGTTCTCGGTTCATGCCGTTACAAGCTTCCTGACTGGAAAGACGATGAGGCTGTTTATCAGAAGATTGTCGAAAATCTCAGACAGAGAAATATCGGTGCTTTCTTCTACATCGGCGGAAACGATTCAATGGACACTGTAAACAAACTTTCTGAATATTTCAGAACTATTGATTTTGATGTCAAGGTTATCGGTATTCCTAAAACTATCGACAATGACCTTTGCATTACTGATCATACTCCGGGTTTCGGCTCTGCGGCTAAATATGTAGCTACTACGATGCACGAAATCACCCGTGACAGCATCGTTTACAGTATTCCGTCTGTAACTATCGTTGAAATCATGGGCAGACACGCAGGCTGGCTTACTGCATCAAGTGCCGTTCTTCACGCTATGGGTGAAACTGCTCCGCACCTTATTTATGTTCCTGAGGTTAAATTCTCTCTCGAAAATTTCCTTAGTGACGTAAGACAGGAAATGTCAAAGCACAAGGCTGTTATTGTTGCTGTTTCTGAAGGCATTGAAGTTCCTGAAGGTGTTCAGTCAGGTGTTGTTGACAATTTCGGTCACAAGTATCTTTCAGGTATCGGAAAGTATCTTGAAGAAATCGTAAGAAACGAAATCGGCTGTAAGGTTCGTTCAATCGAGCTTAATGTTATGCAGAGATGTTCTGCACATATTTCATCAAGAACTGATATCGACGAGGCTGAGGCTATCGGTGCGGCAGGTGTAAGACTGGCTATCAAGGGCGAAACAGGTAAGGTTATGGTATTCAAGCGCAAGCACGATATGCCTTATACTATCGTTATTGAGTCTGCTGACGCATCATGCATTGCAAATCAGGAGAAACTGCTCCCGTCTGAATACATCAATTCAAATGGAAACAATATAAGAAGTTTTGCACTTGACTATTTTATGCCGCTTATTCAGGGCGATTTAAGTCTTATCAAGGAAAACGGCATTCCTAAGCATTTTGCAATACATGAATCTGTATTGAAATAATATTAAAGGAGTTTTTCACTATGAGTACAATTTTACTTGCCGGAGGTGCCGGTTATATCGGCTCACATACAGCAGTTGAGCTTATTAATTCGGGATATGACGTTGTTGTTGCAGACAACTACTCAAACAGCTGTCCCGAAGCTGTAAAGCGTGTTGAAGAAATCACAGGCAAATCTGTAAAGACTTATGAAGTTGACATCAAGGACACAGAAAAGCTTGAAACTGTTTTCATCGAAAACAAGATTGACGCTGTAATTCACTTTGCAGGTCTTAAAGCTGTCGGCGAATCAGTTGAAAAGCCTGTTCTCTACTACCGCAACAATATTGATACAACACTTGCACTTCTTGAATGCATGAACAAATACAGCGTAAAGAACATGATTTTCTCATCAAGTGCTACAGTTTACGGCGAAGAAAATCCTGTTCCTTATACAGAGCAGATGAAACGTGGTACTTGTACAAATCCTTACGGCTGGACAAAGGTTATGATGGAGCAGATTCTTGAAGATGCCGCAAAGGCTGACAAGGAGCTTTCTGTTGTACTTCTCCGCTATTTCAACCCGATTGGCGCACATGAATCAGGCAAAATCGGTGAAGACCCACAGGGTATTCCGAATAATCTTATGCCATACGTTGCACAGGTTGCAGTAGGCAGACGTGAAAAGCTTACAATTTTCGGCAAAGACTATGATACTCCAGACGGAACATGCAGACGTGACTATATTCACGTTGTTGACCTTGCAAAAGGACACGTTAAGGCTATTGACTATATACTCAAAAACAACGGTGTTGAGATTTTCAATCTCGGCACAGGCACACCTTACAGCGTAACTGAAATAGTTGATACATTTGAAAAGGCAACAGGTGTAAAGATTAATCACGTTTACGGAGACAGACGTGCAGGTGATTTACCTGAAAGCTACGCAAATGCAGACAAGGCACTCGCTGTTCTCGGATGGAAAACTGAAAAAACTCTCGAAGATATGTGCAAGGACACATGGAACTGGCAGAGCAATAATCCTAACGGATATAAGAAATAATGTAATTATGGGAAAAACCTTTCTGAAGAAAGGTTCTTTCCCATACCCTTTTCCAAAGACTTTTGTCATTAAAATTTTTAAAGGCTATACCGCCCAAACTGGTGGTATAGCCTTTTTTACATAACTTAATAGTATTTATATTATAAGTTTTGTTTTAACATAGCGAGTGTAAGCGTGGCTAACGTGCGGAGATACTTCGCTCGGTCAAGCCGAGATAAGTTCTTATGTACATTCCGTAAAGCGTTACTGCGTTCGCTTTACTGCTTTTTAGGGAGGGCTTTGCCCTCCCTCGTA
>JAKSQU010000019.1 GCA_024403965.1 Ruminococcus sp. | reverse complement strand
CAATATTTAGTGAATCAAGCTTATCATAAATTGCTTCTTCATTTTCAGAACGTCTTTCCTGTGGTCTGCCATTATATAATGTTTTATCAATATTCATTGAATTTTACTCCTTATCCGATATTTCTTACATATCCTATAGAAATATACTTGTCAAAAAGAGCTTTTAAATCAGAGCCTTCTTCTGCTATTTCCTGATAGTCACCTTCAACCATATAGGTTTTTGTGCCATCAGAGAGTTCATTGCAGATATAGTGGTCTTTATAAATAAAGCTTTTAGAAACAAATCTGTCTCTTAAAATTCCTTTGAGTTCGTCAGGTTTACAGGTCGGGAAATTTATATTTAAAATGGAATCTGTAGTCAGATTCAAGGACATTACTTCTTTAAGCACCTTATCAAGCCATAAATCAGTTATTATGTATCCGTCATTCGTTCCTTCGGAAAATGCAACAGAAGGAATGCCTTGAAATACAGCTTCCATAGCCGCACCGATTGTGCCTGAATACATTACATCTGTTCCTGCATTATATCCGAAATTAATTCCCGAGAGAACTATATCAGGCTTTTCAGGAAGAATATTAAGCACACCGATTCTTACACAATCAGCAGGTGAACCTGATACAGCAAATGCCTTTACTCCATCGACAGGGAATGCAACTTCTTTAACTGCAATCGGAGTGTGAAGATTTATACTGTGTGATGCACCGCTTTTTTGTTCATCAGGCGCAACAATCCATACTTCACCATATGAACATACAGCTTTTGCAAGACGCATGATACCATCTGCATTTACCCCATCATCATTTGTTATCATTATTCTTTTCATTATAGAAAGTCCTTTTGTAGTGTTTTTTATATGTGAATAATTATACCATACATGGTGTTGTAAAGCAATAGGAATATTCGTTAATCCTGAAAATATTCGATTTTATACATTATATGATTTTTAGGGGATAAGTAAAAACCATAGTACATATGAAAAAATCCAAGCTGTTAAATCTGTTTCAATCTTCTTTATTCACCCTAACCAACACACCAATGTTAAAATTAAACAAAATGCCGATAGTAATTGATAAAAACATATGCTATAATATAAATATATATGGATTGTGAAAACTTATTTTATACACTCAGCGAGTGGAAAGGAGTTTTTTCTATGAGAAACAATCAAATAAGAAAATTCGTCAGCAGTATACTTTCAGCTGCTATGCTGACATCGGCAACGGCGGTGTATATGCCCCTGACAGCAACAGCTGAGGCGGACATTATTAACATTGACTTTGATGACGGAATAGCAATGCCGTGGATTTCCTTTGAAAATTCACCTAACAGACAAATCTATGCTGTTGATGACGGTGTGTTTGGCAATACAATTATAAGTGCACTTGAAGACGGCGAAAGAACTGATTTAGGTTTCAAAACACAGGAAATTGAACTTTTCAGCGGTCATGAGTATCTTTTTAAAGCGGATATAACTGCAAAGAAAGGAGATTTTGTTCTTTCTGCTGTTGTAGTTGACGGTGAAAGCAATATCATCTGGGACAGCCTTGATGTAAATGACGGACAGCCTTATGTTGTCAAAGACGGTGAAACACTTGAATTTGAACAGACATTTACTATTGACGAAACATCTTCTCACTGCAGACTCGAAATTCTATACGGCAAACATGAAGGATATGATGTTTCTGAGTTTTGTTCAGTGATTTGTTTGGACAATATACTTCTTCGTGACCTTGATGAAAATGCGGTTGTCCCCGAGCCTAATGAATATGGTATTGTAAGACCGCAGAGCAATGTCCGTATAAATAAACTCGGATATCTCCCGAATAATACCAAAAGAGCATCATACTGCACGGATAATTCAAAACCATGTACATTTGAACTCCGTGACTCAAACGGGAACACAGTTTACGAGGGGAAGGCAGTAAAGGTTGTTTTGGACTATTCAAGTGTAAACCCCGTAAATGATTCGATAGTAGTCGGAAGAAAATCTTATACAAGATTTAAAGACGGCGGAAAATATGTTCAGATACTTGATTTTTCTGATTTCACAGATACAGGAGAATACACTATTTTTGTGCATGACGATGTTGGTGTTTCAGAAATCGCAAAAGGCAGATATGAAACAACAGCAGACGGCGACAAGCTTTTGTGGACAAACTGGGTTACAAAAGAAACATTCGTAATGAATGAGTCTGCTGTATTCAGAATTGACAGTAATATCTATAAAGAAAGTCTGCTTGAAGATTCGCTGAATTATTTCTATCTCAACCGTTCCGGAACTGATATTAAGAGCGAACACGTTGTTTCAAGCGACAATCCTTTACACACAAGAAAAGCTGTGCATTCAGCTGATACAGCCTATGTTCAGAATAAATGGATTAAATTCTATGAGGATGGCGCAGAACCCGAAAAAACTGTTTATAGTCAGGTTGGTTCAGTTAACAGGGACTATTCAATTGATGTAACGGGCGGATGGTATAATTCAGACAGCTACAGCAAAAATGTCATAAACGGCTCATCTGCTGTATGGACATTGCAGAATACATATGAATTTGCAAAGCAGTTCGGCTATGCCGACACATTTGCAGAGGGTGAACTGCATTTCAATTCCGATAACAAAAACGGCGTTCCCGACATACTTGACGAGGCAAGATATGAACTTGACTGGATGATGAAAATGATGGTCAGCGAGG
The DNA here is from genome assembly GCA_024403965.1 of Ruminococcus sp. Classification (GTDB taxonomy): domain Bacteria; phylum Bacillota; class Clostridia; order Oscillospirales; family Ruminococcaceae; genus Ruminococcus. The sequence goes on along the minus strand of JAKSQU010000019.1, from coordinate 18,107 downwards.
ATGACCCATACTGGGGCAAGGAATGTGCAGGAATGGTTTATCACGGTGTAAAGGATACAAAGTGGACAGGTTTTCCGACAAATCCGTTAAACTATGAGGAGAAATACAGCACAGAAAGAGTTGTTTTACCGCCTACATATGCGGCAACATTTGACTTTGCTGCTTGTGCGGCACAGGCATCACGTCTCTGGAGAGAGTTTGACAAAGAATATGCAGATAAGTGCATTGAACTTGCAAAGAAAGCGTTCAATGCGGCAAACAAAGATAAAAAAGAATGGGATGTTTACAGTTTATACAATAATGAACACGCCGCTCCCGAATTCTCTATCGGAGGAGAAATATATTCAGATTTTTTAGTAAGAGACGAGCATTACTGGGCAGCTTGCGAGCTTTATTCTGCAACAGGAAACAGTGAATATCTTGATGAACTTGAACAGTTTCCAGACATTCAGCCGTATCATAGTGCGTACGGCATTGCAAGGTATTGTCTGAGTAATCCGGACAGCACTCCGGGGGCATATTTCGGTGCAGTTTCGCCGAAATACACACTCACAAACGGTACACTTTCGCTTTTCTTAAATCCACAGGTTCTCACAACTGAACAGTACACAACTATTGCCGGAAATATTTTGGATTTTTCACAAAATTTACGGTACTTAATGCATGACGAAAAAAATGGTATGGGACTTGCAAATCAAGATAATGAGTGGACTTCACCTTCCAGTATTGATATTGATGGATTTCCAGATATCACATCAGGATACGGCGAGGATTCAAATGCAACAGTAATCTTCAACGCAATGATTTCACAGTATGCATATGCCGTAACGGGTGACAATCTTTACTTGAACACCACAGCCGAGGCAATGGACTATATATTCGGAAGAAATGGAAATGATTTTTCATATGTAACCGGATACGGCGAACACAGTGCAGAAAATGTAAATCATCTTTTCTGGGGCGGAAAATATGACGAAAATCTTCCCGATGCACCTAAAGGTGTACTTGTAAGCGGACCTTACTGCGCTGCATATGATCCGATAATTGGTCTTTTAGGCATTAATTTAAATACAACAGCAAGTCAGAAGATATATGCAGACAGCTACGACTCATTTACAACTAATCATGCAGCATTACAGCTTAATGCACCGCTTGCTGCAATAACGGCATATCTTTCGGCTGCGTCATCAAATGAAGTTAAGACATATGATGATACTATTCCGCCTACTAAGGATACTCTCCCACAGCTTGAAATAACTGTTTGTGGTGACGCAAACTGTGACGGCAATGTAAATATGGCTGATGCAGTATTAGTCATGCAATCACTTGCAAATCCGAACAAATACGGTATAAATGGTACAGACGATACACATATTACCGAACAGGGAAGAATGAATGCAGACGTTAACGGCGAAGGCATGACAAACAGTGATGCTCTTGACATTCAGAAATATATTCTTCATTTAATTGAGAGTCTTCCTGTTGAGTGATGATTTAAAACAAACACCTTCCGAATTTGATTTTTTCGGAAGGTGTTTGTATTGCTGCTGTAGAAAGTTATAATAAAAAATATATATTTTCCTGAAAATTTGTGTGAGACAAATCGGGATTTTTTACGTTAAAGGAGTAGAACATGGAAAAAATCCTGTTAAACACACATTTATATTTTTAAAGGAGTGAACGTTATGAAAAAACAGTTACTTAGTATTCTTACAGCAGCGGCAATGACATTATCAGCTATCCCTTTCACAGTAAATGCGGCTGAACTTGATGATTATGTGAATTCATCAAATAAGGAACTTGCAGAATTTTTTGAAGTATTTGCTGTTAACAGCGAATATCAGCGTGATGATGGTGCAGTGCTTACAACAGACGGCAAGGCTGATAATTTTGTTATCTCAAAGGCTCACTGCATCAATCCAACGATGCAGTGAGCCTTGTTTTATACAATTATCATGAAGATATTAAGCCTTTTTTCATCATACACAAATCCAAAACAGTAAGCACTCCGTTATTATCCATATCAGCTGTCTGATGGTATGGAATTTCATTGAAAGGAGCATTCAGAAGCCATCTTTGAAGTCGTATAACATCTGCAATATTAAATACGCCGTCAAGGTTTGCGTCACCCGAAATCTGTGGAAAAAAGTCAGCGCCAAGTTCATTCTTATCTGTGTTTATATTAAGCCGTGCAGTATTTTTTCCGTTGTACAGATAAAGGTCATATTCTCCGTTCATTGTACTGCTGAAAATCATTGTATTTTCGTCAATCGGACAGGCATCGGAGCAGTCATATTTATCAGAGCTGAACTCAGTTGCTTTTATATTTTTGCCATCACAGCATACAATCTGGTCACAATGATTATCTGCACTGTACCATTTGGTAAAATACAGCTTGTCACCATTTACAACAGGATAATAGGCATTTACACCTTTTTCACTGAATATTGTTTCAGTTTTTCCTGTGATGAGATTCATTTTTTTGATTGAGCCTATACCGCTTACATATTCTGCATAATACAAGGATTGGTCATCAGAAGAAAAATACGGCATAGCTTCTTCGTATATATCATCAGTCAGCATAGTTACGTTTCCGTCAGCAATATTCAGTAATGCAAGGTTGTATTTAAAATCGTCAATACTGCTGTCCCACTTTCCACGCTTGAAAACTATGTATTTTCCGCCATTGCTAAACTTTGGGTCTTCATTTCTGAAACCGCTGTTCTGCGTTAGATTTGTTATTTCACCATTGTCATAAAGAAAAATATCCCACTCGTCAGCATTCTTGTCAATAGCCATAAATGTGAACTGTGTCGGTGACACACCAAATCCGCCGTTCATTGCATTAATAAAGTCACCCGATATTTCAGTAATATTTCCGTCTGGTGAACGCAGATAGAGTTTACTGTCAAGTGCTGAATAACTGGTGTAGCTGTGCCACAAAAGCCAGCCCTTCGGAATATCTGCAACAGGCTCTGCCCAACCGCTGTCGGGATATGTTTCATTCTGCGGAGTATCACCGCTTTCGTGAAACGGTGTAATCTTAACATAGTCAATTAAAAATTCTGTTGTATCAAAATCCGGAGTGCCTGCCCAGTATCTCGGAAACCATAGTCCAAGCCATAAACGGCTTTCATTTGTAGGGATATAGTCATAGGATGTATAGGCAAGTTCGCCGTCAAAGTAATAATCAACTCTCGGTGTTTCAGTATCACTGCCCGTATGCCAGTCAAAACGGTAGGTGTGATATTCACCGTCTGTCTGTTCACCGCAGTTAACTGATTTTGTGATGTAATCTTCTTCTGTTATCCATGTAGTGCACAGAGCGTAATCAAGGTCAATATTGTCTTTGCTGTCACGTCCTGGAAATTCAATGTCAATTTCATGGTTAGTGACTTTCAGATTATCTCCAGAATAATCTTCTTCATATTCAAAAGTCCACATTGCCGAACAGCATCCAAGCACAGGAGCAATTTTCGCACGGATTTCATAACTGCCCGAACCGAAATAATCTCTTGTTGCAATTGCACCGCCGCATCTTTTACCGTCATTTCTTCGGCTTCCGTCACGGTTGATGCCACGGATATTTCCGTCATACTGATTTCCGTATCCTGTGATAACAAGATTACCGTCATGTACTGAAATATTTTCGGATATTACTCCGCCGTTATAGTCAACTGTTTTTCCGTCTTCTTTAACTGTTCCGCCCCAGTTTTTCTCAGCGATAAGCCATTTATCCGAACTAAGAACAGTATCGCTGAAATCATCATAGAAAACATCACTTTCAGCGGATATGGTAACAGGCTGTGCTGTCATAAGCATTACAGCAGTTGTAACTAAGGCTGTTATTCGTCTTTTCATAAATCCCACCTACACTTTATCAAGAAATTTAATGACACTATTATAACACAATCACAAAAATATTTCAATATTCCATCCCTGTTATCTGTGGTTTACAGATTGACTTATTCGCAGGGAAATAGTATACTGTAAACATAAAAAATGTTCAAGGAAGTGAAATTCAAAAATGGAAAACAACAGAATTGAATTAGCTCAAGAGAGTGACAAAAATGAAATACTTGCTTTATATCGCTCAATGATAGGCGGAAAAGCAGACTGGAATGAATATTATCCAAGCATGAAAACAATAGAATTTGATTTATCAAGAGATGCTTTGTTTGTCATGAAAAATGATGCAGGTGAAATTATAGCCTGTATTTCGATTGACGAGGATGAAGAAGTTTCAGAACTTGAATGCTGGAGTGATGATTTACAGCCATCGGGAGAAATTTCAAGATTATGCGTCAGAAAAGATATGCAGAATAAAGGCATAGCAAGATTAATGATGAAACACACCTTTGAAATACTAAAACAACAGGGAAAGAAAAGCGTGCATATTCTTGTCAGACCCGAACATAAAATAGCACTTAAATCCTATTCACACCTTGATTTTGTAAAGGTAGGTGAATGTGAAATGTTCGGAAAATCGTTTTACTGTTTTGAAAAGAAATTTGATTGAAAAACAGGTAGGAGTATATTCGGAATTATTTTTTAATTTCCCATTGTAAATACATCAATCAAACTTAACTTCAACATACGGCATTTTCAAGAATCCTTTATATTCATATATTTCAACGGAATCTGATATGTCACAGTTACTGTATTCTTCATATGATACTTTCAATTGAGCTGATTCTTTGTTTTTAAGCTCTACATCAATATAATATGTTCTTCCACCTCTGTAACCCGAATATGTTCTCTTATCAATGATTTTTGTATCATATACACTTGGCTCTGAAAAATCAAATCTGTAGTTTATTGTTGCTACAGAGTAAAAGGATAGTACAACTGCTATTATTACAGATGTCAGAATTGCCTTTTTACTCCCAGAAACAATCAATAGTATTACAGCAATTACAGTACTGATTACAAGACTTATAATAATATATCGTGAATACTCCGTCAAATCAATAGCGAAAACAAAAAACAGATTAATAAACAAAGGTAACGTAATCGACCTTATTATATTCGGGGTTTCAGCTAAAAATTCGTTACTTTCATCGCTATGATGAAAGTCATTCATTGTAAATTTACTGCTGTTAAGGCAATAAATAACCAGTATTGCGACAGGAAGAAGAATCGAAACAATAGAAAATATGCTTTGTATCTCATAAACAGGAATACAGATTGAAAGTATTGTTGAGATATAAAACAATGTAGTCAGCAGGATAAAAGCAATTCTTGTTTTTCCTAATTTTATGAATGCATCAGAATAAGTGATTCTTTTTTTGGCTTCTCCGCTGAAACAAATTATTTTCTTTGCAGGATTAAAAAACTTACGAATAAACTTGTCAGATATATCGGTAAGAGTATAAAAATATCTGTTGTTGGATTTCTTCTTTTCGCCCGTATCAAGCATTATTGTTCCAGTATTTTTAAGTACAGTGTTTTCTGCACTCTTATTACAATATTCAATGATTTTGACTGATTTGAAATTAATTCTGTAGTCCCTTGAATTGTACTTTTTACAGTTATCAATATTTTCAAAATCTGTTATCAGCGATTCTTCAATAATGCCGTTGCCGTCATCATTTATTCTGAGATAATGTACATAGAAAGAATTTTTTCCTTTAATAATCTGAACAAGCTTGTGGATGTATGTTTCAGCGATAAAATAATCATCTGTACAGAGCTGAACAGAAGTATTTGAGATTTCCAGTGGTTTACCGTCAGAATATAATGAAGATATATCAGCAGATTTAAACTTGTAATCTCTGTTTGGATAAGTCTTTTGATAGTAACGTATAAAATCCCTTATTTTAAATGCAATGACTATCATTATCAATGGAATTGACGCTAACGCCGTAGCGATATTATTTGATAATACAAATACTGTCAGTACAAATAATAAAACTATCCCGATAAGAAAGCCTATACCTTTTAATATACTCTTTCCTATAAATCTCAAAAGCGGATGCTTTTTTCTTGTTCCGAGAGTGTATTTGTCGGGGATTTTTAAGTCTTTATTTTTCATATAACACCTTCTGCTGCATTTATGTTGAACATATTATAATGCATTATGCTGATGTTGTCAAGGAAAGATGAAACATAAGTCACTTTCTTATACTGCACACATTTTTACAAAACATTTAACCCGATAAATAATTAAAAATAAAAAATTATTATATATAGTGAAAATTTCCATAAAATATGCTATAATTAAAAAGATACGGAAAGGAGCAGAAATTATGGCTTATGTTGAATTCAAAAATGTAAAGAAGGTATACAAAACCGGTGAAGTTGAAATTGAAGCTCTCAGCGGTGTTGATTTTTCCATTGAAAAGGGCGAATTCTGTGTTATTGTCGGTGCATCGGGTGCCGGCAAAACCACAATTCTTAATATTCTCGGCGGTATGGATACGCTTTAGTCGGGCAGTGCTGTTCTCGACGGCACGGAAATTTCGGGTATGACCAAAAAACAGCTTACCGCTTACAGACGCTATGACGTCGGTTTTGTTTTTCAGTTCTACAACCTTGTTCAGAACCTTACGGCTCTCGAAAATGTTGAGCTTGCGGCTCAGATATGCAAGGAACCGCTTGATGCGGCGGCTGTTCTCGAACAGGTAGGTCTGAGTGAACGTATGAAAAATTTCCCCGCTCAGCTTTCGGGCGGTGAACAGCAGAGAGTTGCTATTGCCCGTGCACTTGCGAAAAATCCAAAGCTGCTGCTTTGCGATGAACCGACAGGCGCTCTTGACTACAACACAGGCAAGGCGGTTCTCAAGCTTTTACAGGATACATGCCGCAAAACAGGTATGACTGTTGTGGTTATCACTCACAACCAGGCGCTTTCCGCTATGGCTGACCGTATTATTACTATTAAAAGCGGTAAAATTGCCGACATGAGAATTAACGATAATATCGTTGATGTTGCAGATATAGAGTGGTGATGCTATGAAATCGATGATGAAAAAAACTGCTCTGCGTGAAGTTAAGGAAACCTTCGGCAGATTTGCTGCAATTCTTGCGATTATTGCTCTCGGTGTAGGATTTTTCTCGGGCGTAAGAATTACTACTCCTGCAATGGTCAATATGATGAATGATTTTATACAGGAAAAACAGCTTTATGATTTAAGGCTTATTTCTACTTTAGGATGGGAAGATGAAGACGTTTCTGCTTTCGCACAAAAGGAAAATGTACGTTTCGCAGAAGGTGCAAATTCCGTTGATGCTGTCTTTCTTTGCAGCGGAAATGAAGTTGTTCTGAAAACTCATTCAATTACTGATAATCTGAACGGCTTTAAGGTTGTTTCCGGAAGACTGCCAGAAAAACCGAATGAATGTCTTGCTGATGCGGATTCATTCATGGATATCCGTGACAGAATTATCCTTTCGGATGAAAACAGCGAAAGTACTCTTGATTCATTTACTGAAAACAGATTCAAGGTTGTAGGACTTGTGGATTCAAGCTGCTACATAAATTTTGAAAGGGGTACTACATCCATAGGAAACGGCAGTATTTCGGGATTTTTATATCTTCCGAAAGACTCCTATAATCTTGATTACTACAGTGAAATATTTGTAAAATTCGATAATGATGACAAAATATACTCCGACGAATACAACGATTTCATTGACGGAATTACTGAAACATGGGAAGACAATGCAAAAGAACAGGCTGACATAAGATACGAACGCATAATTTCATCAGCCTATGAAGAGATTAATGACGGCAAGGCTGAACTTGAAGACAAAAGACTTGATGGTCAGAAAGAGCTTGACGATGCTCAGAAAGAACTGAAGGATGCCGACAAAAAGCTGAAGGATGCAGAAAAAGAACTTAAAGATGCCGAAAATGAAATTAATGACGGACAAAAAGAACTTGATGATGCAAAAACTGTAATTGATGACGGCAAAGCCGAGCTTGACAAGGCTGAAAAACAGCTTGCCGACTCAAAGAAACAGCTTGACGATGCCTATAATCAGCTTATCGACGGAAAACGTCAGCTTGATGACGGACAGATTCAGATTGACAACGGCTATGAAGAATTATATACTGCACAGGATGAACTTGCAAAACAGGAAAATGCTCTTGCTGAACAGGAAAAAGCATTCTATGAACAGTACGGACAGGCTCTCGCCGTAATTGATTCTCTTCCGCCCGAACAGCAGACTATGCTGAAAAACGGTCTTGCGGAAATTGAGAATGGAAAAGCTCAGATTTCCGACGCAAAGGAAAAGATTTATTCGTCTTTCAGAGAACTTGAACATCAGCAGAATGTACTGAATGAAAAAACTGCTGAATATGAAACAGCCAAGAATGAATATGAAAACGGACGCATCGAATACCGAAAAGGTCTTAACGAATTCAACAATGCCAAAAAGGAATACGAAAACGGTCTTAAGGAATATGAAGACGGTCTGAAGGAATTTGAAGACGGCAGAAAGAAATATGAAGACGGCAAAAAAGAATACGAAGACGGCAAAAAGGAATACAGCGACGGCTTGAAGGAATATAACAGCGGTCTCAGTGAGTTTGATGAGAAAATTGCAGATGCAGAAAAGGAAATCGCAGATGCGGAAGAAGAAATTGCCGACATTGAAAAGCCCGATGTTTTCGTGCTTAACAGAAATACAAATATCGGATATGCATGTTTTGAAAACGATTCTGAAATTGTTGAACAGGTAGCAAGGGTTTTCCCTGTTTTCTTCATACTTGTTGCGGCACTTGTCTGCATGACAACAATGAGCCGTATGGTTGAAGAACAGCGTACACAGATAGGAATGTTCAAGGCACTCGGCTATTCCGAAGGTTCGGTAATGGGCAAATTCATGTTCTATTCGGGCAGTGCGGCACTTACAGGCTGTATAACAGGCTATGCGGCAGGTACGGCACTTTTCCCTGCAGTAATATGGATGACCTATAAGCTGATGTATATACCGCTTGATATTCCGTATCTCTTTGACTGGAAACTTGCTTTAACAGCCGTTGCGGTGTCACTGCTTTGTTCAATAGGCACTACATGGCTTACTGTACGAAAAGAATTAAAGGAAACAGCCGCAAATCTCATGCGTCCTAAAGCACCGAAAGCAGGAAAACGTGTTATTCTCGAAAGAATACCGTTTATATGGAATCATCTGAAATTTCTGCATAAGGTTTCAGTACGAAACATTTTTAGATACAAGGGCAGACTTTTCATGATGGTTGTCGGAATCGGCGGATGTACAGCATTACTGCTCACAGGTTTCGGCTTAAAGGACTCAATTGCGGGATTTGCCGAAATACAGTACGGAGAAATACAGATTTCTGATGCATCGGTTTCATTCAAATCCGACGAAAACGGAAACATTCCTGATGAACTGAGTGAACTGCTGAATGAAAAAACTGCTGATTATCTTGCATACAGCGGTGGTTCGTGGGATTTAGTCTACGGAAACAGAGTCAAGGGCATTACATTGCAGGCATTTGAAAGCTTTGACAACATGAATAAATACATGAATTTCCACGATAACAGCGGAAATCCTATTGATTATCCGAAACTCAATGAAGCACTTGTAAGCCACAGCATAGCTGAAAGATACGGTGCTGAAACGGGTAAGGAAATTGTACTGCGTGATGAAAACATGAATGAGCTTAAGCTTATGGTTAAAGGCATTTTTGAAAATCACGTTTACAATTATGTATTTATCAGTGCGGAAACAATGGAAAGTCAGCTTGACAGGGAAACTGAATTCAATGGTGCACTTATTAATTTCCCCGACAGCTGTGACATTTACAAAACATCAGCCGCAATAGCAAAGAATGATTCAGTAACCAATGTAACAGTTTTTGAAGAACTGAAAACCCGTATGAGCAATATGATGAGCAGTCTTAATTACATAGTACTGCTTGTAATAGCCTGTGCGGCAGGACTTGCATTTGTAGTAATCTACAATCTCACAAATATCAATATCACAGAAAGAGTAAGAGAAATTGCCACAATAAAGGTACTCGGATTTTTCAGACGTGAAACATCGGCATATGTACTGCGTGAAAATCTTGTGCTTACTGGAATAGGAGTTATAGCAGGACTCGGACTCGGCATTCTTCTTCACAGATTTGTAATGGCACAGATAGTAGTTGACATGGTTGATTTCAGCGCAAGAATACAGCCGATAAGCTTTGTTTTCAGCGTAATTCTCACATTTGTATTTAATTTCATAGTAAATATCTTTATGGAGATAAAGCTTGAAAAAATCAATATGGCTGAGTCACTTAAATCAGTTGACTGAGCGGGCGGAGTACCTGTGTCTGCCCGAAAGTCGCATTGTCACCAGACGGGCGCACACATGGGTGCGCCCCTAAAGAACAGCATCGTTACATAATAAAAACGGAGAGAACTTTTGCGGTTCTCTCCGTTTTGTGTTTATTACTTCTTCAAAATAAGTTTTCTGAGCATAACTTCATCGACAATATCAACATCGCCGTTTTCGTCAAAATCAAAGAAATCCGCATAGTCTTCTGACGGGAAAGGTGAATTTCCAAGGAGCATTTTTCTGAGTCTGACGAGATGTGCAACTGTGTAGACTTTTTCGGGAACTGTTCCGTCCGGTTCTGTTCCGCCAATCAGTTTTCCACCGGAATAAACGCAGACATTTTCCATTTTTTCTGCAAGTTCAACTCCGCCTACGATATCGTCATAATCTCCTTCAAGTTCCTTAATACCCTTTCGGCTCCAGTCGTTTGTTGAATCCCAGTTATCACCATAGTACATTCCAAGAATAAACTGATACTTTTTGTTTGAATTTGCAATTGCATAATCGTCCCAGCTTATTTCAACATAGTAAATATCATCCTTATAATGCTTTGGCTCGCTAAGTACAGCTTCTTTTCCGCTTACTTCCGTCTGAACCTGATCATAGGTCTTCTGGAGTACAAAGCTTGACGGAATAGTGTCATAGTTTTCAAATTCCTTTATGCTGAAATAGTAGCGTACAGATATATCTGTCTTTGCTTCAAGACAGTCTGTGCCTACAAATACAGTAAGCTTCGTTACACCTGCACCTGTTGCTTCGGGTGAATCCTGGCAGTATCCCATTGCCCAGAAATTATTTCCGGAGAATATATTATCTTCGCTTTCTTCTTCCTCCGGCGGAAAATTCTCCTGTGGTTTCATGGTTTCATCACCAAAGAAATGATAAAGTCCTGCCGCCGCACCTACAAAAGCCGCATTATAGTCAATGGTTACTTCATTGTAAACCCAGTCTTTTGTAACGTCATTATGCTGGTCATCTGCATCGGGACCGCCTACAAGTGCCCCCCATAAAACGTGTTTCTGGTCTGCTGTATCTTCACATTTTGTAAGACCGGATGACGCTCTGTGATGTGGGAATTTCGCCGCATTGTCGCCGTATCCTACAACGTATGAACGATTTATCGGATTATCACCGATAAGATATTCCATCTGTCCCATTGCCCATTCAGAGAATGTATAGTCTTTATGTGACGGGTCATATAAGTCCTTACCGTTCTGATATTTGTCATAAACAAGAGCGCAGAACTGTGCGGCAGTATTATATCTTGCACTGCCCCATGTATTAACCCAGAAATATCCTGCCGGAGTTTCAGTACCCTGTACACATTCCATACAGGCATTCATAGCCTTAGCCTCCATGTACCAGAAATCTATTTTTTCATATGGATTTCTGCCGCCTGCGGCTCTGTATTCTTCACATACATCGGGATAAATGTCCTGTATGCGTCCTAAAAGAATTGAAACGCCGTTCCACATATCATTCCAGCAGAGAATGTATCCAGGCGGTGCATAGTAGTCAACATACTCTATGCTTTTTTCAAGATATGAATGGTCTTCTGTAATAAGGTAAAGCCAGCATGCCGCAAAACAGAAATCGTCTTCCCATTTGCTTGAAGTATAGTAGCTTTTCGGACCATCTGCGCCGTCGCCTACTTTTTTCTCATTCTTTGCGGCAAAGTCGAAAAGTGCCTTTGCAGTATCAAGACATTTTTCGGCATATTCTGGGTCAGTTTCAAGGAAATTGTAGTAGTTTATAGCAAGTGCGGCGGCTGATTCTGAAACATCATCCGTAGTCGGAATGTCAGAAGTTGCGAAATATGCCGGGCGGTCCATAGCGTCAATTTCCGGGGACTGCCAGTATGCATGGTCGATATCTCCGTCACCTACCTGGTAACAGAAAGCGATAACGTCACCATTTTCATCACGGAAGGTAGAACGCATAAAGTAATCGCAGAAATAACGGCATATAGTTTCAGCATGTTCAGCCTGTCCTGTTGCCTCATAAGCATCTCTGAATTCATAGTAGCCCCACGAAACACCAGATGCGGCATAAGCCTCGGGAAGTCCGAATTTTACATGGTCACCTGCATCGTGAAATCCGCCAGAAACATCAACCATTCCATCACCGTCGGGGTCAAGAATGTCCGCATATTTCTTAATAAAGCTGTCTGATAAATTGGTAGAAACCGAATCAAGCTTAACCTGTGAATCATAGGTATGACAGTTTCCACGCCACGGGAGCAGATTATTGTCATTAACCCCCGTACCGCACATATTAGCGTCATAGAAATACATTGAGTACTGAAGAAGTTTTGCCCAGTTAGCGTCAACCTCATAGTAATCGACATTATTCGGAATAGTTTTTGCTGATGCCGTAAAAGGAACTGTGCCCGCAGCCATAGCACCGCAAAGCATAACGGCTGTCAGTTTTTTCGTTAGTTTCATTTTTTTGCCCTCTCATAATATATTTTTCGTTACATTTTTGCTGTAACATAATTACATTATAGCACCTTATTTTCGGAAATGCTAATTAAATAATGCGGTTTTGCACAGAGCATGTGCACCCATGTGTGCGCTCCTGCAAATTGACTGAATACACACACAATATAAAAAACGGGCACCGAAATCGGTGCCCGAATTGTTTTTACTATATTTCAGTATATTGATTATCACTCAAAGCTGTCAATCAATTTAAGCATAAACATCTGAATAGCCAGTGCATCAGCATTAGTCATGCCGTCATTATTTCCTGCAACATCGGCATTAATTCTGCCCTGTTCAGTAATATGTGTAGCATCTGTACCGTTAATGCCGTATTTGTCGGGATTTGCAAGTGCCTGCATGATTAATACTGCATCTGCCATGTTGATATCGTTGTCTTCATTTGCATCACCGCTCTTTTCTGTTGCAGTATTTGTTACTGTTTCAAGACTGTTTATTTTTACAATACAGTTTGTTGTAGCGCCTGCATCACTTCTTGAAATCTGTAAATCAAAATCAATATTGATTACAGCTCCGACTCCTGCTTCTGCAAGCTTTTTATAATCTTCATCATATACTATTTTATAATCAGCCACCATATCAAATGCACTGGATTTCCATGATAATTCAACATTGTTTTCATCAAGACTTTCAATAATGGCTGATTTAATTGTATCAGTTCTGTTCTCTACATATGTATGTGTAACAATATATGTTGTTGTTGATGTTGTTTCTGTTGTAGTATTTGTTGCTGATGTTGTAACAGTTGTATTTACATCTTCTGCATTATTGCTGTCAAAATAAAGTGTAATGCTCTTGAATTCAACGCTTACATCGTCACCGCCTTCGGGATATTTCTCTGATGAATGCCACCAGTCAACAAGAAGTGCCTGTGAGCAGTTGATTGATGCATCATATTCATTGTCCTTGTCGTCTGTAAATTTGCCGTCAATTTCTACTGAAACCTTTTCCTTGCCGCCGTCATAGTTAAACGGCTTACTGCTCCAGAAGGTCTTTCCGTCTGCTGTTTTTACGCTGTCAAAGGTAAGTGCACCGCCGCCGCAGTACCATCCGGAATTTTCAGATGACTTTACGCTGAGTGAAACAACTGCCTTCTGTAAGCTGTTAGGATTTGAGCCGAGCGGAACGATATAATTTCCTTTTGCATCCTTTTTCAGTTCACTTATCTGATAAGTAACAGTTTCCTTTTCTTCAGCAGGCGGCTGTGTGATTGTACCGCCGGCAATATCAACGAGTTTCTGATTAAGCACAGTGTCAGTCATTCTGCATTCGTCTCTGTCATATCTTCCGCCAGGAGTATCCCAGAGAACAGGACACATATTTCTTGAATAAGCCGCCTCACATACTGATGTAAGGAACTTCATTACTGATTCGGGTTCCTTATTTTTGTAAGGACATCCGTATTCACCGATAATAACAGGCACACCCTTATCACCAAAGGTTGACTTCATCATATCCATCTCTCTGTTAAGGTCAGCAACCTCCTGTGCTGAGCCCCATGTTGACTGAGCCTTGCCCCAGTCAGCGTCTTCTTCGAGAATTGCAAATGTAGACGGTGAATAATAATGAACAGATATCGCCATTCTGTCAGCCGGGTCAGACGGCATTTTGAACAGGCTGTCACAGGTAAGTGAAATACCTGTGTTATATCCGGAAATAAGAAGATGACGCTGTGCATTATTTCCGCCCGACGCTCTTACAGTATCAACGAATTTCTGATTAACTTCATTAACCATGCCGAATGATTCAGCCTTTCCGTTATCCGAACCGCTCCACTGATTCCATACAGTATTCCATCCAAGCTCTTCATTCTGTGACTCAAACATGAGATAATCGCCGTAATCCTTGAAATTATCGGCAATCTGCTCCCACATAGTGCCGAAACGCTTTAAGCATTCATCCTTTTTAGTCGGCATATCTTCAAGCCATCCGCCGTCCCAGTGAATATTCATGATTACATAAAGGTCTGAGTCAAGTGCCCAGTCAACAACTTCAGTAACTCTTGCCATGTAGTCCTTGCTGATGTTGTACTGTCCGTCATTTTTCATCATGTTAGACCATGCAACAGGAACTCTGAGAACACCGAAACCTGCGTCCTTGTAGCCCTTAATCATATCCTTTGTGATTACAGGACTTCCCCATGCAGTTTCATATGATGCAGTATTTTTACCGTCAATCCAGTCACCGCAAGCCTCAAGAGTATTTCCGAGATTAATTCCTATGCCCATATCTCTTACAAGTTCAGCAGTAGAGATGTCACGCATAGTACCGCCCTTGCTTTCAGCCGCAGTTATGTTAAACAGCGTAAGCGGTGATGCCATGAGAGTTAAAGCCATAGCCATTCCGATAGTTTTTTTCATAAAATAATTTCCTCCGTTTCGGACAAATTGTCCATATTCTTCCATTATATATAAAGCCGTAATCAGCAAATTTCCCCGAATTATTCGCTGTACAGTTTTATAACATTTTTATTAGTCCCACCAGAAAAACCATACTGTCGAATTAACAAGAGTTTCAGCAAGACTTTTTATAGTACCTGTTCCCTGGTCAACAGTATCATTGCAAAATCCATACTGTTCCTTAGCGACATCAAAAGCAGTATCTGTATTGCCAATCGGTTTGAAAACATACATCTCAAGCGTATCGCTTTTAATCAAAGACGGAACTGCACCATAATTCTCATACCAGTATTTACAAACAGAAATCATCTCAGCCGTTTCAGGACATTCATTCCATCCGCCAAAGGGAATATACGAAAAAATCTCCCACGGCTCTTTCACAGGAATTCTGAATATAACTAATTTTTCATCCTTGTCCAAATCTGATTTATCCACACAAAGAAAGCAACTGCACGGATTGATTTTACCCGAAAAATCACCGAACACATCATATCCATCATCGATACACGACAAACATTGTTCAAATCTGCTGTTCAGAATATCACGGCTGTCACTTAATGGCTGATTTACAACGGAATTTCGATAAGAATCAATGCTGTCACAGTCTTCGATATTCAGTTCAATTGATTCCAAAAGTGTAGAGCCAGCCACTACAATAACAGGAATATATCCTGTTTTACGACCTTTTTCATACTCGTCAAGATATAATTTCAGCAATGCATTTTTACTGCAATTTGCGGGTAATTCAGAATACTCACAGCCGATAAGCAAGGATATTTCCTTTGCATAATCAGTTGTATTGTTGTCACTGTCTGATTTAAAGAGCCTTGAAAGTAAACCCATGTATATCATTTTCCTTTCAGCTAAAGTACGTTTATCTCTATAATTCTATTTTATCAGACATTACATCTTTATTCAATGATGTAATGTATTATTTTTGTTGCAGATAGTGTAGTGCTGACACTGCACATTGTTATGCGTACATCATCTGTACGAGAAGTGTACGTTAATTTTTATAACCTGATTTACTGCTGGTTTTAAGGCAGCATCGCTTCAAGTATACCTATCGGTTTTATGTGAAAAAACAGTTGACAAATCCACAAAGCAGTACTATAATATAATGATAAAAAAATTGTTTACTCAAAAAGCTTTGGTGCTGTCTAAACATGAAAGGAAGCGGTATAATGTCAGCTAAATCAGCATCACTCACAGAAGGACCACTGCTCAAAAGCATTATATTCTATACAATCCCGATTATTCTTACGGGAATTCTTCAGCTTTTGTTCAATGCGGCGGATCTTGTGGTTGTCGGACGCTATTGCGGAAGTCTTTCCGTCGGAGCGGTAGGTGCTACGGGAGCTGTTATAAATCTTCTTGTTAACCTTTTCATCGGACTTTCAGTAGGTGCCTGTGTATCGGTTGCTCACGGACTCGGCGCAGGACGAAAGGATGACGTTGAGAAAACAGTTCATACATCAATCCCTACAGCTCTCATATGCGGAGTAATTCTCACAGTAGTCGGAATAACACAGTCAAGAAATATTCTTGCTCTCATGGGTACTCCCGATGATATAATCGGACTTGCAACAATATATATGCAGATATATTTCGGCGGAATTACTGCAAGTATGGTTTATAATTTCGGAGCATCAATTCTTCGTGCGGCAGGAGACACGAAAAGTCCGCTGTATTTTCTTATGATTTCGGGAGTAATAAATGTTCTTCTGAATCTTTTCTTTGTAATTGTACTGAATATGGATGTTGCAGGAGTTGCTCTTGCAACTGCATCTTCACAGATTATTTCCGCAGTCCTTGTTTTAAGAGCACTTATGAAAAGAGAAGACGAATGCAGATTCAGTTTCCGAAAAATGAAAATCCACAAAAGACAGCTTATAAAGATACTGCAGATTGGATTCCCTGCAGGAATACAGGGTTCACTTTTCAGCATTTCAAATGTAATAATCCAGTCGTCAATAAATTCATTCGGTTCAGTAGCAATGGCAGGAAATGCCGCCGCATCAAATATTGAAGGATTTGTATATATTTCAATGAACTCGGTAAGTCAGACAGCAATAAATTTTGCAGGTCAGAATCATGGTGCAGGCAAGCTTGACAGAATCAGAAAAACGCTGTATATCTGCACTGCATTTGTTTTTGCAACAGGTATTATTTTAGGCGGCACAGGTTATCTCTTCGGAAAACCACTTCTCGGAATATACATCACGGATTCGCAGGAAGCGATTGAGTACGGACTTGTGAGAATGGCGTATATACTTATTCCGTATTTTCTCTGCGGACTTATGGACGTTGCAACAGGAATGCTAAGGGGAATCGGTTCATCGGTTATGCCTATGATAATAACAATTCTCGGTGTCTGCGGATTCAGAATAGTATGGATATACACAGTTTTCAGAATTCCGGAATATCATACACTCCCGTGTCTGTATCTTTCGTATACGATTTCATGGTCGGCTACATTTCTGATTGAACTTGGAGTTTTTCTTTTCCTTATGAGAAGGATGAGCAATAAGGTTAAAGCGTAATTTTATATCTCAAATATAATAAACGGCACAGACTGAAAATTCCAGCCTGTGCCGTTTTCATTCAAAATTATAGTTCTTAGAAGTCGTGCCTGTTCTTTTAAAAAAGCAACTATTTTATCTCAACATCATAAACCGATTTTACAGAAATTTTTCTTTTCCTGTTCACACGGCTGTAAATCAGACAGTAAATAAGCAGTAATATCAGAACAACTACTATAATAAGAGAATAAAGCGTTAGTTCGTCAAGATATGAAGCGTCTGCAGATACTTTGACAGTTCTCGGATAGAGTGTGTCAATTCGATGCGCTCTTACAAGTAATCTGTGAGTGTTTACACCATACGGAGTACATGTCATCAGAGTTACATAA
>JAKSQU010000180.1 GCA_024403965.1 Ruminococcus sp. | reverse complement strand
ACACCATCCAGCGTCATGAGATTTGTAAAAAGAAACGGTCTGCCTTCACGCATTCTTTCCGAGTCTGATTTCATTACTTCAAGACTTGCCCCTACCAGTGGAGCAAGGTCAGTTTTATTTATTACCAGGAGATCGGACCTTGTTACACCAGGGCCGCCTTTACGAGGTATTTTTTCCCCCTGCGCTACGTCTATTACATAAATTGATGCGTCTGCAAGATCAGGGGAAAATGTTGCAGAAAGATTATCACCGCCGCTTTCGATAAATATTATACGGACATCAGGAAATTTTTCAGCCATTTCCTCAACAGCCTCAAGATTCATTGAACAGTCCTCGCGAATTGCCGTATGAGGGCATCCGCCTGTTTCAACTCCGACAATTCTTTCTGCCGGAAGCTTTGAATTCTTAATAAGGAATTCTGCATCTTCCTTAGTATAAATATCATTTGTCACAACACAGATGCTGTATTCTTCAGACATTTTTCGTGTAAGTCTTTCTATTAATGCTGTTTTTCCGGAACCTACCGGTCCGCCTACACCGATTTTTACATACGCCATATTTCATGCTCCTTACTGTTATGAAATATAAATTCTTGAATATAGTTTTTCGTGCTGCATTGAACGAAGCTCAAACCCTGTACCGCTTATTCCAAGATCGTCAGTACTTATTCCAAGTGCAAAGCTTATTGCATCCGGTATCATTTCAATCACGGACGCAAGAGCTGTCTGGCCGTCGTTCTGACGAAGAGGAACAAGTTTAACTGCATGATTAACCATTGCAGACAGCTGACTGTAGCAGAACATCTGCAAACCTGTTTTTATATCCGCACCGGAATCAGCAATAAACAGTCCTGCTGCAACAGAATAATGTCCTGTACAGATTCCGTCAGAAATAAGTTCTGAATAATCCTGAATTCTTTTGCAGACTCCGATTTCTTTCTGCGCCTTTATAAATCTTATACACAGCTTCCTGCTGCCTTCCCTGAGTTCCGAAGGAATCTTTGATGCAGTACAAATCTCATCAAGAAGCCTGACATCTTCGCCGGATGCAGCCTTAGCCGCAAATCCGAGGTCACATGTTCTCATTGTGTAAAGATATGAACGCAGAAATTCACAAAGTGTGTCTTTACTGCAAACCAGCCCTTTCTGTGTGTACGTCTCCATACCATTGGACATGGTAAATGCCCCGACAGGAAAAAGACTGTCAAACGCCTGCATTAACCGTAAAATACCTGTTTCATTTTCCTGTCTGAATTCTTTAGTGCTCATGATGGTGTTCATGGTGATGGTGATGTTCAACGCTGCTGTGCGAAGCCGCATGAGCTTTGCACTCTATATATCCGTCAAACTTCTCATGTACTTTTTCCGCGCTGAAGCCAAGCTTCTTCAGATATTCAAAAGTCGGCTCATCAAAAGGACATCTTACTGTATCTTCAGTAATCGAAAGTGAAAGATGTCTGTTTCCAAGTTCAAAACAAAGACGTCCCATTTCTCTGATATCAG
>JAKSQU010000018.1 GCA_024403965.1 Ruminococcus sp. | reverse complement strand
GTGACAGAGGGTACCGTGCGGTAAGCAAACCCTTTTTCAAAAGGGTTTCCCTCAACATACAGCTTAAATAAAGAAATATATATATGAGGTGAATTATGGATAAGGTTATTTTTAAGGAGAAATTTACAGGAAGACTGCCTAAGGACATAAAGAAAGCAAGTCCACAGCAGATACACAACGCACTTGGTGACACAGTAATGGAGTTATTCTCTGAAAACTGGGCGAAAAGCAGAGAAGAACACCTTTCAAAACGCCGTGGCGCATATCTTTCAATGGAATTTTTAGTAGGACGTGCAGTTTACAATAATCTGCTTTGTCTTGGCATTTATGACGAAGTAAGCGAGATTTTCGCTGAATGCGGTATTGACCTTGCAGACCTTGAGGTTATCGAGGATGCGGCACTCGGAAACGGCGGTCTCGGAAGACTTGCGGCTTGTTTCCTTGACTCTGCGGCTACTCTCGGTCTTCCGCTTGACGGATACGGAATCCGCTACAAGTATGGTCTTTTCAAGCAGTCAATTGTTGACGGCTTTCAGAAAGAAGATATTGACGACTGGACAAAATATGGTGACTGCTGGTCTGAACGCTGTGAAAAGGACACAGTTCTTATCGAATACAACGGTCAGACAGTAAAGGCTGTTCCGTATGATATGCCGATTTACGGCTGTAAAACCGAAAATGTCGGCACTCTCCGTCTGTGGCAGGCTGAACCTGTTAAGGAATTCGACTTTGACACATTCAATCAGCAGAAATATCTTGAGGCATCAAAGGAAAAGATTTTTGCAGAGGATATTTCAAGAGTTCTCTATCCTAATGACGATACTGATGACGGAAAAAAACTCCGCTTAAAACAGCAGTATTTCTTCAGCTGTGCGTCACTTACAGACATTATCCGCAAGCATAAGGCACGTTTCGGCACACTTGAAAATCTTGCGGACTATATAACTGTACAGCTTAATGACACTCACCCTGTTATTTCAATTCCCGAACTTATCAGACAGCTTGTTGACAATGAGGGATGGACATTTGAAAAGGCTCTTGATACTGCGAAAAAGGTGTTCAACTACACAAATCATACAGTTATGCAGGAGGCTCTTGAAAAGTGGTCTACTTCACTTGTAGAGGATGTTCTTCCGAGAATTTACAGCATTATCATTCAGATTAACGAGGCTCTCATTGCTGAAATGTATGCGTCAGACGTTGAAAAGGAAAAAATTCAGCGTATCAAGATTATAAAGGGAAATCTTATTCACATGGCAGATATGGCGTGTTATGCGTCAAGTCACATAAATGGTGTAGCAGAAATTCACACACAGATTTTAAGAGATACTGTTCTTGCAGACTGGTACAGCCTTTATCCTGAGCGTTTCCGCAACGAAACAAACGGCATAACACAGAGAAGATGGCTTGCACTCTGCAACAAGGAACTTTCAGCACTTATCACTGAACTTTCAGGTGATGACAGCTGGGTAACAGACCTTGACAAGCTTAAGTCACTTGAAAAATATGCAGATGACGAAAATATTCTCAACAGATTTATCAGCATTAAGCAGACAAAGAAAGAACAGCTTTCAGCGTTTATCAAGGAACATGACGGCATAGATACAGATGTTTCACAGGTATTTGACATACAGATTAAGCGTCTGCATGAATACAAGAGACAGCTTTTGAATGCATTTTCAATTCTCTGGATTTACTACGGAATAAAGAACGGCACAATAAAGAATTTCACACCTACAACCTTTATTTTCGGTGCTAAGTCTGCCCCCGGCTACAGACGTGCAAAGGCAATTATCAAGTATATCAACGAAATCGGCAGAATAGTTTCAGAAGATGAAGAAACAAAGGATATTTTAAAGGTAGTATTCGTAAGCAACTACAATGTTTCATATGCGGAAAAGCTTGTTGCGGCGGCAGATGTATCAGAACAGATTTCTACAGCTGGCACAGAAGCAAGCGGTACAGGAAATATGAAATTAATGCTTAATGGTGCAGTAACACTCGGAACATACGATGGTGCAAATATCGAAATTGTACAGGAAGCAGGAGAAGACAACAACTACATTTTCGGTGCAAGAGTCGAAGACCTTGAAGAAATTGTTCCCGAATATGACAGCCGAAAGAAATTTGCGTCAAGCGATATGATAAAGAAGGTAGTATCATCACTCATTGACGGAACAGTTTCAGACGGCGGAAGCGGTGATTTCAGAGAACTTTACACAGCACTTTTAGATGGCGCAAGCTGGCACGAACCTGACCATTATTATCTGCTTGGAGATATTGAAGATTATGTCGCAACAAAGCTGAGATGTCTTGAAGATTACAGAACAGACCGCCTTGCATTTGCAAAAAAACAGTGGCTTAATATGTGCAATGCAGGTAAATTCAGTTCGGACAGAACTATTGCTGATTATGCGGAGAATATATGGAAGATTGAGAAATAAAATTTAAAGGTGTAAGGAAAATTCAAATTTTCCTTACACCTTAACAAAAAATGCTGTACAGAAATTCATCTGTACAGCATTTTTATTATCGTTATTCAGTTTTAAGAATTATGAAAAGCTCCATGATTCGATTGTTGTATCAGTACCAAATACGATAGTGATATCTGTCTTACCACTTACTTCGCCTACTACAGGAACTGTTACTTCATCGCCGTTTAATTCAGCGTATGCAATTACACTGCCGTTAACGCCGCCTGCGCATACCTTGATAGTACCGCTCTGACCCTTAACTGTGAATGTGCTTGCACCGTTCTTGAAATTAGCGCCGCTTACTCTGATCCATGCACCCTTCTTACCTGAAACAGTTGTGCTGCCAACGCCGTTGATTGAAATGTCTGTAGACTGATTTGACATTGTTGCTGCTCTTACTGTTTCATATGGGTTAAGGTCTTCAATCTGGCTTACGCCTGTCTGTGAACCGCTGCATGAAATGCTTGTGCCGTTTACAGTTGCCTTATCGATACAGGGTGATCTGTAGTTAAGACCCTTGCCGCCGTTAACGCCCATACGCATTTCAAGCTGACGTGAGTGATAAAGTACATAGTAGTTGCCCTTGAATTCGATAATTGAGTGATGGTTGTTACCGCCGTTGTCAAGTCTCTGTGAACCTGTGTTCTTGAATACAACACCCTGATACTTGTATCCGCCGAGTGGATCTGTTGATGTCATGTATCCGATATCAGCATTGCCGAATGAATGTCCGTTTACATTTGCACCGCCTGGAACATTCCAGTTGTGGCAGAATGAGTAAACCCACTGCTGACCAATCTTGATCATGCTTGAATCTTCAAAGAGATAAGGTGTGCCGGGATCGATTGGTGTGCCTACGATTGAAATCATATCATCGCCAAGTTTAGCAATACGTCCCTGCTTTGTTTCAGCAGCCTGTCCGCTTGGAACACCGCCGCCGTACGCAATGATACCTGTCTTTGTATCCGGATCATAGTAAACGCCCGGATCGAAGAGCCATGTTACATTACTGTTTGGTGTACTTCTTGAAATAAGCTCCTTGCCAAGTGGATCCTTAACATTTGTCTGGAATGTCGGGTCATCAGCTGTAATAACACCGATACCAGAACCATTGTTTGCAAAGTAAAGGAAGAACTTGTCCTTGCCGTTGATATTCTTCCATGCAGCATCAGGTGCCCATGCATTGTTTGCCCATCCTGAAATAGGATTCTTTACATTTGTTCTTGCAACAGGAATCTGACCGTGGTCTGTCCAGTTAACAAGGTCAGCTGTTGATAAGCAGTTGATTGCGCCTGAAGCATATGAGTTTTCCTGCATCTGACCGTTCTTGTATTCAAAAGCATCAGCTGTTGTGTAAACGTAAAGTCTGCCGTCATATACAAGCCAGCCAGGGTCAGCACCGAAACGCTGTGTATAGAGCGGATTGTGCTCATCATCCTTCTTGTAGCTTGTCTTGAGATTTACTGTCTTGAAGAGTGCTTCAAAAGCAGATGTATCTACTGCAACTGTTGATCTTGGGAATTCGCTGATCTTTCCGAGAACGTATTCCTGAATAAGAACGAGATCGTTGATTTCATACTTACCGCTTCTGTCAACGTCAGCAGCCTTCTTTTCAGCAGAATCTGTGATGCCCTTGATAAGACGGTTTCTGCCGAGTGCAACGTCAACTGCATTGATAACGCCGTCAGCGTTGATATCACCGAGATTTGAAGCAGTAGTATTACCGCCTGTCTGACCGCCGCTGCCGCCCGGAACGTCCGGCTGTCCTTCGCCTGAAATTCCTGTGCCGTCTACAGCACCGATTGCTTCATCGAGATAGAAGTCAGTGAGGGATTCTTCTGTCTCAACGTATATCTTTATGTTTGAAGCATCCTTTGGAATTGTATAAGATGTATTTACAAGCTGTGCCCATGTACCAGTCGGTGCAGTTACGTTTGCAACTTCATCGTATGCAGTTTCGCCGCTGCCGTCTGTGTATTCAATCTTCATCATAAACTTAACATTTTCGCCTGAATTCTGCTTAACGTGAGCGCTGAAGCTGTATGGCTCGCCAGCCTTGAAAATTCTTGAGCTGAGAGCAAGTGAAGCGCCCATCCATGCAGATGTTCTGTCTGTAACGAAAAGTGAGTGGCTGCCCCATTCTGTGTAGTGTTCTTTATCTGTTACTGCTACACTGTTGCCGCCTCTGTTAGTCCAGTTGTCATCGCCGTTTTCAAAACCGCACTGATACCACCATCCGTATTCATTCGGCTCTGGAGGAGCAATTGTTCCGCCGCCGCCTCCGAAATCTTCATCGCTGAAAGGACCGTTTCCATCACCCTGCTGCATAAGAGCTGTATAAGCTGCCTTAGGCTGATTGTTCTTATCGTAAAGGAGCGGCTTCTTATCGCCTGAAATCCATGTGTTTGCATCGTTAGGACCCCAGAGCTGTAAAAGATTTACTCTGCCCTTGTATTTACCGCTTGTATTTACATCCTGAACGTGCTTGAAGATAGCCTTGTACTTTGTAACCTGATCATTTTCTGACTGACCATTGTCAGGTGAGATTTCAAGCTCTGTAACCTGAACATTGATACCAAGGCCGAGGTACATATCCATTGCATTTAAATAGTTGTTTGTACCTGAGAATGAATTTGCACCTGCATCAACGTGTGACTGCATACCCATACCATCAAGGAGTCCCTTTGCTGAGAGCGGCTTGAGGATTTTGTTTATAATACTGTCACGCTTATGATCCCAGTATTCATTATAGTCATTGTAGTAAAGCTCACATGTTGAAGGAGCATACTGTCTTGCATATGTAAATGCCTTCTCAATAAATGAGTTATCGCCGTAAACCTGTACCCATGGTGACTTGCCGTTTCCGTAGCCAGGTTCTCTTGCACCGCCGTAATTCTTGGTTCTGTTTGCATCATCTGAAGTAGCTTCGTTAACTACGTCATATGCGTAAAGATTAAGTGTAGGATACTGTGTAGCATACATATTGAACATATTCTTGATATAGCTTTCAAGACGTGCATCCATAGTGTTCTTGTCTACCCAGTTATTGTTTGACTTAAAGAACCATTCAGGTGTCTGGCTGTGCCATACAAGAACGTGACCTCTGAATCCGAGATTGTTCTTAACGCAGAAATCAGCAATAGCAGCAAAGCTGTTTGATCTTACTCCGATATTATTTCCTGATGTTTTTGACTGATCAAGAGTTGCATCAGGCTTTGTTTCATTTTCACACTCGATAGCATTGAAATCCTTGAGATAGGTTGCAAGAATTGAATCATTTCTTATTGTACCACCATTAAGAATGTTACCAAGTCTGAATCCGTATCCCTTGTAAGCATCCTTAAGACCGTTTCCGGCAGCCTCAGCTTCAAGAACTGATGTATCTTCCTTAGTGGAAACTGTGAAATCATCGAAAACGAAATCATTTGTGCTGTCTGTTGTGATTGTTACGAGATATTCATATGAATTCTCAGGTGCCTTGTATTTAGCGGAAATTTCTGTCCATTCTCCGCCCTTTACTGTCTGCTCAGCAAGCTGAACAACAGTTTCTTCCTCTGTATCTCTGTCCTTGCAGAGAAGTGAAATGCGGAATGTTTCATCTGTTTCGCTGTAAACCTGTACACTGTAATTGTACTTTACACCGCCCCAGAGATAGAAACCCTTTGATGAAGCAGCACCGTCAGAAGAAACTTTTCTGTTTGAAACGAGCATACCTCTTGAACCGTTGAAGCCGATATTATCGACAGCGGTAATTTCAGAAGTTTCGCCGTTGCTGTACCAGCCTTCATAAGTAACTTCAAAGTCGTTGCTTACAGCTTTGGCAGTAGTGCTTGTGCGTGTTACTTCCGGGAATACTGTCATCATTCCTGCGCAGCAGAGAATTGCAGTAACAGCGGAAGTGAACTTTTTGAAATTCATACCTTTTCCTCCTTCGCTTTTTCTGGAAAATATTTGTTAAAATTCAACAATACAATTCCATATTAAGTTTCATTTTATTTATGTAATCATCATAACATATTAAATAGTACACTTTCAACCCATAAAATGCAGATTAGGTGTAGAAAACAACGAATGTTAAAAAACTGTGTATATATTTCATTGTTTTTATTTCATGCCGAGAGCATATGAAATACGTTGTTTACGTCTGTTATTTCAAATGCAGTACAGGTGGATAATTTGCAGTTGTCTTTTTTTCGTATTTGTGGTAAAATATAAAAGCGACACTGTCAGGTGTACTTTAAATTCGTTTTTCAGGGAGTTTTTCATGGACAAGTACAGTATTTTAAAGGATTATTTTGGTCATTCAGCTTTCAGAAGCGGTCAGGAAGAGCTTATCGACAATATTCTTTCGGGAAAAGACGTTCTCGGCATTATGCCTACAGGTGCAGGCAAATCTGTATGCTATCAGATTCCTTCAATGCTTATGAATGGTCTTACTATTGTTATATCTCCCCTTATTTCACTTATGAAAGACCAGGTCAGCTCCCTTAATAATATAGGTATAAATGCTGTATGCATAAACAGTTCACTCAGCATAGACGAATACCGCTATTCATTCGACGCTCTGTACAGCGGAATGTGCAAAATCGTATATGTTGCCCCCGAAAGACTTGATACTCCCGATTTTCTGTCATTTGCCGTAAATTCAAATATCTCAATGGTTACAGTTGATGAAGCGCACTGCGTTTCACAGTGGGGACAGGATTTCCGCCCCGGATATCTGCGTATTGCTGAATTTATAAAAAAACTCCCTGTGCGCCCTGTTGTAAGTGCATTTACTGCTACAGCCACGAAAACTGTACAGGATGATATAGTTTCACTTCTCGGACTTGAAAATCCCTACGCCGTTGCGACAGGCTATGACAGAAAAAATCTGTTTTTCTCTGTTTTAAAGCCCGATGATAAATATAAAGAGCTTGTTAAGTTTCTGAAGGAGCATGACGGCAAAAGCGGTATTGTATACTGTCTTTCACGAAAAAATGTTGAAACTGTCTGCGAAAAGCTGTGTCAGAACGGTTTTTCCGCATCACGCTATCATGCAGGTCTTTCAGACGAAGAGCGCCGACAGAATCAGGACGATTTCATTTTCGACAGAAAGCAGATTATGGTTGCAACAAATGCTTTCGGTATGGGAATTGACAAGTCTAATGTTTCATTTGTAGTTCACTACAATATGCCTAAAGACCCCGAAAGCTACTATCAGGAAGCAGGTCGTGCAGGACGTGACGGAAGTGAATCTGAATGCGTTATTCTATACAGCGGTGCAGATGTGCGCACTAACCGCTTTATGATTGAAAATTCAAGAGAAGAAAATGAAGAACTTTCAGACGAAGAACGTGAAGATATTCTCAGAAAAGACCTTGAAAGACTTAAACAAATGACATTTTACTGCACAACAACAGATTGTCTGCGTGGATTTATGCTTAAATATTTCGGTGAAAAGCCGTCGGGTTACTGCGGTAAATGCTCAAACTGCACAGACGGCTTTGAAACTGTTGACATCACTACGGATGCGCTGAAAATTATCTCATGCATTTACCGTATGCACAAGGAAAAAAATATGTATTTCGGCAGAACAATTCTCGTTGATACTCTGCGTGGCAGTAATAATGAAAAGATAAAATCTCTCGGCTTTGAAAGTCTTTCAACCTACGGAATTATGAAGGATGTCACAGCTAAAAAAATCCGCTCAGAAATTGATTTTCTTACTCAGAACGGCTATATTACGGCAACTGAAACAGATTATCCGACACTTATGCTTAACAGACAGTCGGGTGAATTTCTGCGTGACAAAACCGAAATTACCATGAAAATGCCGAAAGAGAAAAAGCTTACAGTTAAAAAGCTTTCAGACGTTTCTGCTGATGATTTCCTTTTCCTTGAACTCAAACGTCTCAGAAACGCTATTGCGTCAAAAGACCTTGTGCCTGCGTATATTGTATTTTCCGATGCGGCTTTAAAGGATATGTGCAGAATAAAGCCTGTCAATATATCGCAGTTTATGAGAGTTGCAGGTGTCGGAAAGGTCAAGGCTGAACGCTATGGCGAAAAATTCTGTCACTGCATAAGAAATTATCTTCTTGAACATCCGCAGATAAATAATTAACTTAAATAATTCGTTCACCGATTTTTAATAGAAAATATCTAAAATAATAACAACTGATATACTACAAATATGATAACATTATAATATAGAATAATTATGCCTTTTTATAAATTTAAATAATTCTCAGTATCACTCAAACGGAGGAGGTGTGAGGGATGACTGATTTTGCAAACAGAGAGATAGTAGATGTTGCAGAAGAATTTAATTACGATACTCAAAGCGAAATATACAGTATGCATTTCAAAAAATGGCGTAAAAATAAAAACAACCCTTACGCCTTTAACTTTGAAATGAACAGAAAAGAAAGTGTATACATAGAAAGCAAGGGATTCAGAGTACAGAAAATTACAGATGCTGAATCCGAAATTCTCGGAAATATCGCAAGGGTAATAAGCATAGGTATGCTGATATGGATTTTCATAGATATGTTTCTCAGCAAGCTTGTTATACCGCTTTTTCATTACTTGGGAATGGACATTCAGACCTTTTTCTACAGTAAATCATTTCACGGCGGCGGCATAGAGATTGTCACGGCTATGATAATAATATCAATACTGAAAACCGTCATTCCTATTATTTATCTGAATAAAAAAATGCGGCTTCCGGATGATGTAAGGTTTATGAAAACCTTGAACCGTCAGAATAATCTGATTATGGCAATTGCACTTTCGGTTGCGGCAAGCACAGTCATATGTCTGCCGAATATCTACAAAGACAGCAATGCCACTCAGCTTTACCGATATTTTTCAAGTCTTGAGGCTGATACGGCGGCATGGGGACAAACCGAATACATTGTTTACATTATATTCGATATTATCATAATGTCGGTGCTTGTTGAAACCCTTTTCAGAGGTTCAATGTTTGCGGCACTAAGGCAGTTCGGTGACTGGTTTGCAATACTCATAACCGCAGTTGTGTCGGGTCTGCTTGTACAGGATGTAAAGGAATTTCCTGCATTTGTGCTTATTTCTGTTATTGCAGGTATGGGTATGCTTATGACAGGTTCAATTTATACAGCATTTTTCGTAAGAATTATTTTCAAGATGTACAGATTTACAATCGCAATACTTGAAACTGATCCAAGTCCATACATGGATATAGGCAGAAATGCATTCATGTTCACAGCATTTGTAATAAGTGTCGGTGCGGCACTCATAGTTCATTTCGCCGAAAGGGACAGAAACTGGTCAGCAGATTACATTTCCGAATCTACGGGACTTATGAGAGCATTTTATATGTTCAAAGCATATCCGTGTCCTATCGTTGTATGTCTTTGTCTGCTTGCGGCGGGACTTGATTTGGTGATGTAACATGGAAAAATACATGAAACGTGCCCTTGAGCTTGCAAGAGAAGCATTCGATGACGGTGAAGTTCCTGTCGGAGCAGTTGTTGTAAAAAAGACAACGGGAGAAATAGTCGGTGAAGGACGAAACCGCCGTGAAAATGCTAAAAATGCTCTCGCACACGCTGAAATCATTGCAATAGACGAAGCGTGTAAAAAGCTTGGCGGATGGAGACTCCCCGAATGTGCAATATATGTTACTCTTGAACCTTGTCCGATGTGCTGTGGTGCAATTATCAATTCAAGGATTGACAATGTGATTTTCGGTGCATACGATAAAAAAAGCGGTTCAGCGGTTTCGGTTCAGAAAATGTTTGAACTGCCGTATAACTATCTCCCTTCCGTAACAGGCGGTGTGATGGAAAACGAATGTGCAGAGATACTTTCGGAATTTTTCAGAGAGTTGAGATTAAGAAAATTTAATTAAAGGGCGGCTTTCAGCCGTCCTTTCTGCATGTAAAAAACATAATATCATTCCAAAATGAATAACGTCTCCCCATTGTACATTATTTACATTTATATCCTTGACTATTTTTCAAAATTGGTATATAATAGTAATATAAAATGATTATCAGTAACCCTTTAAACCGACAGATAAAAAGAAAAGGAGTATCATGTATGAAGAATATTTTATTTGCCGCATCTGAATGTGTACCGTTTATAAAAACAGGCGGTCTTGCTGATGTTTGCGGTGCCCTCCCTCAGTATATCAACAAAGATGAATTCGATGTAAGAGTAATTATGCCTTACTACACCTGTATTCCCGAAAAATACAGAAATGACTTTAAATATATTACTCATTTTTATATGGACTACGGCAAGAGACCTGACGATGTTCATGTCGGCATTATGGAATATGAATACAATGGCATTAAATTCTATTTCGTTGACAATGAGTACTATTTCAAGTGCGAAACTCCTTACTCAAGTGATATGAAATGGGATATTGAACGTTTCACTTATTTCTGCAAGGCTGTTCTCGCTATTATGCCTGTTGTGGATTTCCGTCCCGACATTATTCACTGTCACGACTGGCAGTCTTCTCTTATCCCTGTTTTTCTCCACTCAACCTTTGCAACAAACCCTTTCTACAGTTCAACTAAAACAGTTATGACTATTCATAACCTTAAATTCCAGGGTATATGGGATGTTGAAACATTCAAGTACAACACTGCACTTCCTGACTATATGTTCACTCTTGACAAGCTTGAATTCCACCGTGGCGCAAATATGCTTAAAGGCGGTCTTGTTTACGCTGACTATATCACAACAGTTTCAGAAACTTATGCCGAAGAAATAAAATATCCTTTCTACGGCGAACATCTTGACGGTCTTCTCCGTGCAAGGTCTGCATCTCTGCGTGGTATTGTCAATGGTATCGACTATAATGTTTTCGACCCTAAGAATGACACGAAAATTCCTGTTAAATTCACAAGTACAAATTTCAAGAAGAAAAAGGCTGAAAACAAAACAAAATTACAGGCTGAACTCGGTCTTCCTGTTGATGAAGGCAAATTTATGATTGCCATTATTTCACGTCTTACAGATCAGAAGGGTCTTGATCTTGTTTCATATGCAATGGATAATATCTGTGACGAAAACACTCAGTTTGTTGTTATCGGTACAGGCGAAGAAAGATATGAAAAAATGTTCAGAGATTATCATAACAGATATCCGGAGAGAGTGTCCGCAAATATTCTTTATTCAGACGATCTTGCACACAAACTCTATGCCGCTGCTGACGCTATGCTTATGCCGTCACTCTTTGAACCATGCGGTCTTACACAGCTTATTTCACTCCGCTATGGTACTATTCCGATAGTTCGTGAAACAGGCGGTCTTAAGGATACTGTACAGCCTTACAACGAATTTGACGGTTCCGGTACAGGTTTCTCATTTGCAAACTACAACGCTGACGAAATGCTCGGTGTTATCAATTACTCAAAGCATGTTTATTTCAACCGCCGTGAACAGTGGGATTTAATTGTTAAGCGTGCTATGGAGACTGATTTCTCATGGAACAGCTCTGCTTTGCAGTATGAAGGCATGTACACATGGATGATTAACTGGTGAGCCGACAGCATGAGTAATACTGTTAAAGGCGCTATATTCGACATGGACGGACTCATGATTGATACTGAAAAGCTGCTTGTAAAATACTGGAGACAGGCGGCGGCTGAGTTCGGCTATGAAATGACTTTTGAACAAGTTCTCGGTATACGCAGTCTTTCAAGAAAATATTCCGTTCCAAAGCTGAAGGGTATTTTCGGCGACGAATTTCCGTTCGATGAAGTAAGAAGTCTGCGCATACGTCTTATGAATGAATACATTGACAAAAACGGCTTTGATATAAAAAAAGGTCTGTTTGAACTGCTTGACTATCTTAAATCAAAGGGGATAAAAATTGCCGTTGCTACTGCAACATCCCGTGACAGAGCGGTAATGTACCTTGAACGCATAAATGCTCTGCAATATTTCGACGCAGTTATATGCGGAGATATGGTAAAAAACGGCAAGCCCGAACCCGATATTTATCTTACCGCCGCTGCTGAGCTTGGTTTGCCGCCCGAAGAATGCGCCGCATTTGAAGATTCGCCGAATGGTCTGAAATCCGCATATGCCGCAGGATGTAAGGCAGTAATGATTCCCGACCTTTCACAGCCCGACAGCGAAACTGAGCCGTATACAACGGCTGTATATGAAAGTCTTGACAAGGCTGTTGATTTTTTTGAAGGGAGCATATAAAATGCCGAGTGTATCTGAAGTTTTTGAAATACCGAAATTCTATTATTTCGACAGCGGAAACGATTATTCGGGCAGTAAAGGCGATTTTGCATACAAAATTATCACAGGCGAAACTCTGAAATGTCTTACATGGCACGGCAGACTGTGTTCAATGAAGGCTGAAATCGAAAACGAACAGGAATTTGAGCGTTCACAGGACGGATTTGACAGCATGATAAAATGGCTTGAAGAAAGATATTGTGAGTGATTTTAACGGACGGTTTATTCTGTAAATGAATGTCAAATATCATCCATCACTAAATTAAAATGCAGCATATCATAAACTGATATGCTGCATTTTTCACATTATTCAAAAAAACATAGCCGCACTGAAATCTTCGAGCATTGCAAACATTCCCGGTATAGCTGTTGCAACCATTCCGAAAAGGAATGCTATTCCAAGCTTTATGAATGTAATGATTATCATATTAACAGGCTTTACCCCGCCAAGCTGTGCAATTCTCTGCTTTGTAAATCCGTCATTCCTGCTCTTGATTTTCTTTACCGAACGCATTACATATTTATAGTAAAGTCTGTTTCCGATAAAGCAAAGAAGAATATTAAGGAAAAAGTCAAGCGTTGATGTTACTGCGTCTGCTTTTTCAAGAAATACTGAATGCTGCTGTATGAATAAAAGCAGTGTTTCGGGTATTCCGTCTGATTCTGCGAAGTATAAAAGTGCTGTAGGTATTCCGAGAATAAGGCTTACTATTGTTACTATAATCGCCCATCCCCACATTTTTCTGTTTGCAAAATACAGTGACGGAAAGAAAAGACATGATATATTAAATGAGAATTTCGCTCCGAAATCCTTCATTCTCTTGAACAGCGGAAGATAATACATTGTATTAGGTCCGACAAAATCAGATACTTCCTTTACTGTTGCACCGCCTAAGTCTTCTTCGGGGTCAAAGCCTACATATTTAGGCATATCTTCAAGTATACGGCGGATTCTGTCTTCTGAACTGCTTTGGTCGGTATTTTCAGATTCAAAGCTGTATTCAAGCGGTGAACCGCATTCACTGCAGAATTTTCCACCGGGTATATTTGATGTTCCGCATATTCTGCATACCGATTCTTTTTCTTCTTTTTTCTCTTCTTCACGTTTCCATCTGAATTTTTCAGCGTGTAAGCTTTCATTTGCACATCTGCCTAATTCCTTATAGCAATCCCTGTGATGAGGCGAACCGCAATCGGGACATACTACAACCGAATCCTTCTCATCAAAAACATTTCCGCAGTGTACACATTTCTGTCCTATGAAATTCATGATTCTGCCTCCTTTTGATTTTCATGTATACTATTATATCACTACATAGTGAAAAATACAAGTTAAGAATTGTGATAAAAAACTGAAAATATAATATCAGCATTATACACCGAAGGGCAGACACATGGGTCTGCCCCTACACAACAAGTCCTGTTTTAATAAAGTCGTGCGAATGCAGACTACCCTTACCCTGTGAGTAACGAGCGTCAGCGAGTGAGAACGTGACTTACATTAATTCACAGATAAGATTTGAGAATTCAACAGGGTCTTCAATGCTGATTCCTTCAATAAGAAGTGCCTGTGTATAAAGGAGCTTTGCATATTTGCCGAGCTTTTCACTGTCACCCGACTTGCCGATTTCCTGTAATTTACCGAAAATCTCATGCTCCGGATTGATTTCAAGTACCTTCTGTGCATAAACCTTCTGGTCTGTCGGCATTGCATTGAGAACCTTTTCCATTTCAAGTGAAATTTCACCTTCACTTGAAAGACATACAGGATGTGATTTAAGACGCTTTGAAAGAATTACCTTTGCTACCTTGCCTGTAAGTGAATCTGCAAGACTCTTAAAAAGGTCAGAGTTTTCTTCTTCCTTTGCCTTGATTTCTTCCTGTTTTTCTGTATTTTCAAGACCTAAATCATCAGCAGAAACAGATTTGAATTCCTTGTCCTTATAGCTGTGAAGTGTCTTTACTGCAAATTCATCAACATTGTCTGTGAGATAGAGAATCTCAAAGCCGTTGTCCTTTACAAGCTCTGTCTGCGGTAACTGCTCAATTCTTGCAATGCTTTCGCCTGTTGCATAGTAGATGTACTTCTGTTCTTCACGCATAGCTGTTACATATTCATCAAGTGTAACAAGCTTTTTCTCCTTTGAAGATGTGAACATAAGAAGTTCCTGGAGCTTATCCTTGTTCATGCCGTAGTCTGAATAAATTCCGTATTTAAGCTGTAAGCCGAAAGCCTTCCAGAATTCTTCATACTTTTCACGCTCATTTCTGAGCATTTTCTTGAGTTCACTTGTAATTGTCTTTTCAAGGCTCTTTGCAATAACCTTAAGCTGTCTGTCGTGCTGTAACATTTCTCTTGAAATGTTGAGTGAAAGGTCTTCGCTGTCAACAAGTCCCTTTACAAAGCTGAAATAGTCAGGGAGAAGGTCTGAGCATTTATCCATAATGAGAACGCCGTTTGAATAAAGCTGTAAGCCCTTTTCATATTCCTTTGTGTAGAAATCATAAGGAGCTTTTGAAGGAACATAAAGAAGTGCGTTATAGCTTGGAACACCTTCATTCTTTACATGAGCATACTTGATAGGCTCATTGTAATCAAAGAACTTTTCTGTGTAGAAATGCTTGTAATCTTCTTCTTTAAGCTCTGACTTGTTCTTTTTCCAAAGCGGAACCATGCTGTTGAGTGTTTCAACCTCAATGAATTCCTCATATTCAGGAGCCTTGTTTTCAGCCTTTTCTTCTTCTGTCTGCTCTTTTGGACGGCTGTGTGTAACCTCCATCTTTACAGGGAAACGGATATAGTCTGAATATTTCTTGATAAGACCTTTAATGCGGTACTGGTCAAGGAATTCACCATAAGTTTCGTCTTCTGTATCGTCGATAAGTTCGAGAATGATTTCTGTACCAGGATTTTTCTTTTCAGCCTCTGTAATTGTATAGCCGTCAGCACCTTCAGATTCCCACTGATAAGCCTTGTCTGAGCCGTAAGCCTTTGAAATTACAGTAACCTTTTTAGCTACCATGAATGCTGAGTAGAAGCCTACACCAAACTGTCCGATAATCTGATTATCTTCTTCAAGCTTGTTTTCATTCTTGAATTTGAATGAACCGCTGTTTGCGATAGTACCAAGATTATTTTCAAGCTCTTCAGCTGTCATACCGATACCGTTATCAGTAATTTTAAGAGTACGGCTGTCCTTGTCAGCAGTAATCCATATAGCGAAATCGTCCTTGCTGAGACCTACCTTGTCATCTGTAAGTGACTTGAAATAAAGTTTGTCTATAGCATCGCTTGCATTGGAAATAAGCTCACGAAGGAAAATTTCCTTATGAGTATATATTGAATGAATCATCATGTCGAGAAGTCTTTTGGACTCTGCTTTAAACTGTTTTGTTTCCATAAAAATACATCTCCAATTTAATATTAGCACTCTCACTCTTAGAGTGCTAATGATAGTATATAACTTTTTTTGCATCAAGTCAATAAAGCAAAAGAATTGTTTACAGTTTGTTCATAATTCATACAGACAAAAAAGAGGCGACCGATAACGTCGCCCCAATCCCCTGAATCTATAATTCAATTTATCTGCGTTATTAATAATTGTTCAGCCGACTATCAGGTGAAAAAGGAGGTCAACATCTGACAGTCGGCTAAACACTATCCGAAACAGATCTGGAGGTTTCTGATTCGGATGGGATTCGTAAAGGAGGTCACAATTCCTTTCGATATCCAAAGCCTTCACTTCCGAAAAAATGCTTTCATAATATAAATGTCGGATTTTGCATTAGTTTTTTCTGTTTTTTTCAGAATTTTTTCATTTTGTACAAATACACAAATGAACTGTTCTGATTTCGCCGTTAATATTGCATTATGCACAACAAAAAAGGCTGTCAGACGACAGCCTTGAAGTGATTTAAGGCAATACCGCATAATTAATGTGTGAGTATTGCGAAGTAAATTTTTTTGTCAGAGTGCATAAAAACGACGCAGGAATACTTTCGTATTTCAAGGAGTTTTTGTGTGCTATGACGGAAAAAGTTCAAGCAAGACACACACATAGCCGTTAGGCGGTAATTATGCGGTGTTGCCTTAATTTGTCATAAGAATCAGAAGCATTCCGAACACCATAAAGACTACTGTTATATCAAAACCTACTGTTGTAAGTGCAACTGATATTCCACGTCTTGTCTGTGCAGGTGTTGTTGCAGGAAGCTTATCTGTTTTTCTGAATTTCGGAAGAAGTACAAGTCCTGCAATAAATGATATAAGTGCGGCAGAAATAAGAATTATCTCTGAAACTTCACTTCCGAGTGTTACTGTTGTGTTTATGCACATATGAACTATTATCGACGGAATGATTGAATCATGTTTCATTGTTATATGTGCAAGGAATATTCCGAGAAGAAATGCAAGTGCAAACTGCGGAAGATTTCCGTGTGCAAGTCCGAAGAATACTGCACTTATTATAATAGCAAAACGCTGATTTGCCTGTGAGAATACTTTAAGCACCATTCCACGATAAAATATTTCTTCTGTTATCGGTGCAATAATACAGCTGTAAAGTACCATTACCGCCATGCCGAGAGGAGTTGTTATGTCATCGTCGAGCATATCAACAATTGTCGAATGTCCGAATTTTGAGAAGATTTCTTCTACTCCCGCAGAAATCATAGCCGCAATAAACCATATCATAAGTCCGATAATACAGTACTGAAATGCATACAGCGCATTGAAATTTTTAGGTTTAAGCATGGTTTTCGGCTTTATCTTTGCCCATTTAAAACCGAGCAGAGCAAAACCTACATTTGCAAGAAGAAATACAAGCATATTAATCGCATACATTATTGATGTCTGCGACATGTAGTCGCTTATTGCGTCACTGTTTGCTGACGGATTTACAGCACCTATGATAATCTTTATAATTTCTATCAGAAGCAAAGCCGCTATCTGTGCACCCAAATAATTAAGAAGTACACACAGACTTCCTATGCTGTAGGTTCTTTTTATAAGCTTTCGTTCTGTTCTTGCAGGTTCAAATGATAATTTAAATTCGGGAAGTCTCAGCCATGGTACAATTTTTGAATAATCTTCTCTGTATTCATGATATTCAGTAGGATTATCAAAAGGATCTTTTAGTCTTCGGCTTATTTCGGGTGTCATTTCCTGATAAGGCGGCGGCTGTATTGTTTCAGTATTACTTTCAGTAAACTGTGTAAATTCATTATTCTGAATCATGTATCTTTTCCTTTCTGTTCAATTATTATTATTTTAACACATATATGTCTAAATGTAAAGAAAAAGAATAAAATTTATGTCTTGACATTCCTTTCAAAAGGTGCTATAATAACACTAATAAATGCGATGACGAAGAGAAGTAGCGCAGAATTTCGTTTTCAGAGAGTACGGGTATGGTGTGAGCCGTATATCAGAGTCTGTGTGAATAACACTTCCGAGCAGCAAACCGAAAGCATTGCAAGTAGGGGCGACGTATTCCGAACGTTATAACGGCTCAAAAGTGATCGCTTTTGCGATAATTCAGGTGGCACCACGGGTAATTTAATGCTCCCGTCCTGTTAAGGACGGGGGCTTTTTGTTTTTTCCCGTCTTACTATATACCGAAAGGAAGATTTTATTATGAAACACATTGATATCGCTGATATCCTTAATGCAAAGGAAAAGTACACTGACCAGAATGTTACTGTATGCGGCTGGGTTCGTACTTCAAGAAATTCAAAGAGCGTTGCTTTCGTTGAAGTAAATGACGGTACTTCACTCAAGAACATTCAGGTTGTTGTTGAAAAGGGTGACGCTGACTACAAGGAACCAAGAGTAGGTATGTCTGTAAAGGTTTGCGGTAAGCTTGTTGAAGGCAGAAACAATACTGTTGAAATCAACGCTGTACCATCTGATATTGAAATTCTCGGTGACTGTCCTACAGATTATCCGCTCCAGAAGAAGGGCCACACACTTGAATTCCTTCGTTCTATCCCACATCTCAGAAGCCGTTCAAACACATTTAACGCTGTATGGCGTGTTCGTTCAGTTCTTGCAGGTGCTATTCACAAGTATTTCCAGAGCCATAACTTTGTTTATATCAACACTCCGCTTATCACAGGCAGTGACTGTGAAGGTGCAGGCGAAATGTTCCAGGTAACTACAATCGGCTACAGCAATGACTACAAGAACGCTGATGAATACTACGAAAACGATTTCTTCGGCAAGCGTGCAGGTCTTTCAGTTTCAGGTCAGCTTGAAGGTGAAGTTGCTGCAACTGCTATGGGTAAGATTTACACATTCGGTCCAAGCTTCCGTGCTGAAAACAGCAACACTCCAAAGCACCTTGCTGAATTCTGGCATGTTGAACCTGAAGTTGCTTTTGCTGAACTCGATGATGTTATCGAACTCGCAGAAAGCATGGTTAAGGC
This sequence comes from Ruminococcus sp., assembly GCA_024403965.1. Lineage (GTDB taxonomy): Bacteria > Bacillota > Clostridia > Oscillospirales > Ruminococcaceae > Ruminococcus. Next base: position 1,876 of record JAKSQU010000018.1, on the reverse strand, counting down.
TGTTATCCGTGAACTCCTTGACACATGTCCGGAAGAAATGAAATTCTTTGACGCACATTTTGAAAAGGGACTTATCGAGCGTCTTGAAGACCTTATCTCTCACGATTTCGGCAGAGTAACATATACTGAAGCTATCGAGCTCCTTAAAAAGTCCGGTGAAAAGTTCCAGTATCCTGTTGAATGGGGCTGCGATTTACAGACAGAGCATGAAAGATATCTTTCAGAAAAGGTATTCAAGAAGGCTGTTTTCGTAACAGACTATCCAAAGGAAATCAAGTCATTCTACATGAAGCAGAATCCTGACGGCAAGACAGTTGCAGCTGTTGACCTTCTTGTTCCGGGTGTAGGCGAAATCATCGGCGGCAGTGAGCGTGAAGCTGACTACGAAAAGCTTATCGCTGCTATGAAGGACAGAGATATGAACCTTGACCTTTACAGCGACTATCTCGATCTCAGAAAGTTTGGTACTGTACCGCACGGCGGTTTCGGTCTCGGCTTTGAAAGACTTATCATGTACACAACAGGCATGGCTAATATCCGTGACGTTATTCTTTATCCAAGAACAGTTGGTTCTATCAGATAATTAAGGCATTACCCACACATTAATTGTGCGGTGGCGCCGTATAGTTATTTATTTTTGGCTTTATTTCGTTTCTCACAGACTTCATCAATGGTGCTGTCGTCTGTTTATAAATCATCAATCTATATGAAAGGAAAGTGGTTACTATGTCAAGATCACTGTATATCCCTAAGGACTATAAGTCCTCACTTACTCTGAGAGAAACTCAGCACGCTATTAAGTATATCAAGGATGTATTTCAGCAGGCTCTCTCATTTGCACTTACTCTCGACCGTGTTTCTGCTCCTCTTATCGTTAAAAAGGGCAGTGGTATAAACGATGACTTAAACGGTGTTGAGCGTAAGGTTGATTTCGATATCAAGGAAATAGGCTCTGACGCAGAAGTTGTTCAGTCTCTCGCAAAGTGGAAGAGAATGGCTCTCTACCGTTACGGCTACAGCGCAGGCGAAGGTATCTACACAGATATGAACGCTATCAGACGTGATGACGATACAGACAATACTCATTCAGTTTTCGTTGACCAGTGGGACTGGGAAAAGGTTATCACAGCTGAAACAAGAAACATCGAATTTCTTAAGGAAACTGTAAAGGCTGTTGTAAAGGCTGTTGCATATGCAAAGAGAAAGGTTAGTCTCCGTTATCCTGTTCTTAAGGAAAAGATTTACGAAGATGTATTCTTCATCACAACACAGGAGCTTGAAGATATGTATCCTGACAAAACACCAAAAGAGCGTGAACGTCTTATCACAAAAGAGCACAAGACAGTTTTCATCATGCAGATAGGCGGAAAGCTTGCAAGCGGTGAGAAGCATGACGGCAGAGCTCCTGACTATGATGACTGGTCACTCAACGGAGATATTTTCTTCTGGGACGAAACACTCGACAATGCACTTGAAATCTCATCAATGGGTATCCGTGTAGACGCAAAGTCACTCGCTTCACAGCTTAAGGAATGTGACGCAGAGGACAGAATGCAGTATGACTACCACAAGATGATTGCAAACGGCACACTTCCGCTTACAATCGGCGGTGGTATCGGACAGTCACGTCTCTGTATGTTCCTTCTTGAAAAGGCACATATCGGCGAGGTACAGTCTTCTGTATGGCCTGAGGACATGGTTCAGACCTGTGCAGAAAACGGAATTACACTTCTTTAATTAATAATTCAAGTGAACAAGTTGACATATTAAATGTGTCTAAATCAATATCAACAAAAATTGGTGTGGCACCAACATTAGATACACATGATGCTGAAGCAATATATGTAAAATCTGGAACAAAAACTGCATCGCCCCT
>JAKSQU010000179.1 GCA_024403965.1 Ruminococcus sp. | reverse complement strand
AGGAAGAGTACAAACGTATTTTTAGTCCGTCTGATAGTGAAGACGAATAACTGACCGCACTGTTGATTGTGTTGAAGATTTCTGAGTAATGGGGAATTCTGAGTGCTTGTATTTCCTGTTGCTCAGATATTTTTTATATAAGTGGTGCTTTTCTCTTTGGATTCCAATAAAGTGTTCTCCCATCATACTTGAAACAATCACTAAAATATGATATACTTAAAGAAAATCATCAAAAGGAAGTACACTATATGAAGAAGCTATTATCAATATTATGCGCATTAACAGCATTTTCTGCATGCTTGACAGCTTATGATGTAAAGGCTGAAGGCTCTGTTCCTGTTGATGTGGATGAGTCAGTATACGAAATATTCAAAAGCAACTGGTTTGACCGTGACAGTGACGGAATAATCACTGCTGATGAAGTTGCACAGGCAAACAGTATTCGTTTTAATCTTGATGATGTAAGCGATTTATCGTGGATGGAAATGCTGAAAAACTGCAATTTTATTGAGTTTGAAGGCGGTAAGGCTGACGATTTTTCCGTACTTTCAAAGCTCCCTAAACTAAGATATATGCTCATGGAATCGGTACAGACAGACGATATTTCGTTCATAAAGGATTTGTCACTCGTTCAGTGTGTTCTTGAAGATATGGACAATATTTCCCTTGAACAGCGTCTTGACGTTGTAAAGTGGGAAGATTACACAATTGAACAGGGCTACACAAAGGATATCGGAATTTACCCTATCGGACTTTTTAAGGATTACAGCACCGAAATCACTCTTAGTGAAAACAGCGGTCTGCATTTATTAAGGGACAGGGCAAATAATTCGGGTACAGTGATTGAAACCTATGCGTCAGAGCCTTGTTCGGCAGAATATACCGCAAAAATCGACGGAAAAGAAGTTCACACAGGCAAAATTGAAGTTACTCCGATTCAGTACATCTCTCCGCAGTTAAGCGAAAATGCAACAAATCCAAAGATTTACGACAGCTTTTACTACGGCAAATACAATGTCATTGTGGATAACGAAATTCTTTACGGAATAAAGGGCGATACCTACTATAAGGCTGATGAAAATGTAAAGTCATTTTCAAGAGCATATGAAAAAAATCAGAGCGGAGATTATATCTATACCGACCTTGTTCTGAAAAATGACGGAACTCTTATTCTCAACGAAATACCTGTTGAAAGCCTTAAATTCAAGAGTATACAGAAAGGCAGTGCCATAGCTGATGACGGCACACTGTATGAGATTTATCCCGACGGTGACAATGCTGTTGCAGTTAAAGTCGGTGAAAACTGTGCAGAAGTTGTATATCCCGGAAATTACTATCTTGACAGCAAGGGCGAAATCATATGGTATGACATAAAGTACAGCGGTTCAAAGCCTGTAGCCGTTAAAACTGCAACAGGAATGAAGAATCCCGAATTTATAAAATATGACCTTTTCCTTGAAGGTGAAACTTTGTGGAAGTGTAAAACCTATCCGTCATTCAGCAAAACAAAGGTTTCAGACAATGATGAGTGGGTAGGCTATGAACTTACAGACCGTGGATATATGGACTATGTTTACCGTACAACAGACGGAAAATGCTATATGCTGTGGGACGGCAAGGAAGTTAACATTATTCCGACAGCACCTGTTGACAACAGCGAACTTTTCCACGATGACGGCACATTCTATATTCACGCAT
>JAKSQU010000178.1 GCA_024403965.1 Ruminococcus sp. | reverse complement strand
TTTTTATTATATCATTTATTCACATAAACAGTCAATTGTATCTATAAAAATAATTTATACCGATTTATTATCGGCAGTTATAGCTTGTAATTATATCTAATCGTATTTATATATCCGGATTCTATATGTTGACACATTTCATAATGAATGATACAATGAAAATATTCAGGATTTTTTTCATGATATCATATTTACTTTTACACGCTAATGTGTTAAAATATATAGTAAATGAATAAATTTATTATTGTCCTGTATGCACACAGTAACGTAACATATATGCAGGGCTACACAGTAAATCAACTGCAATTACAATATTTTCACAAGGCAAGGTGATGTGAATGAACAGCAAAATAAAAGACAAAAACACGGACGGACTTTTCGAAGCTATACTTTCTCTTGAAACTCTTGACGAATGCTACAAGTTCTTCGAAGATCTCTGTACTGTTCTTGAAATAAAATCACTCGCTCAGCGTCTTCAGGTTGCCAAGATGCTCAGCGAACATCATGTATACAATGATATCGTAAATGAAACAGGTGCAAGCACTGCAACTATAAGCCGTGTAAACCGTTCCCTTCACTATGGATGTGACGGATACGAAATTGTATTTAACAGACTTAAGGAAAAGAAGGCACAGGAAGAAAATGAGTAATTATTCCGACTTCGCCTTTTACTATGACGGACTTACCAAAAATGTTGACTATAAAAAAAGAGCAGCATACTTTGATATGCTCATAAAAAAATACTGTACCTCAGGAGGCAGCTATCTTGTTGACCTGGCATGCGGTACAGGAAGTCTTTCCGAAGAATTTTCATCAATGGGATACGACGTCATCGGCATAGACTACTCAGAAGAAATGCTCTCTGAAGCACTTAACAAGAAGTTTGACAGCGGCTCGGATATTCAGTATGTATGCCAGGACATGACAGCGTTTGAACTGTACGGCAATGCTGATGCAATAATCTGTGCTCTGGACAGTATAAATCATCTTGCTTCTGCGGATGATATCAGAAAGACAATAGAGAGAGCCTATCTGTTTCTGCAGAAAGGCGGAGTTTTCATATTTGACGCAAACACTGCATATAAACACCGTGAAATTCTCGGCGACAACGCTTTTGTTTTTGAAAACGACCAGGTGTTCTGTGCATGGCAGAATTCATATTCTGAAGAGGACAACCGTGTAGATATTTCGCTGGATTTCTTCGAAAAAAATGACAGCGGCAAATATGACAGATACAGCGAAGACTTCTCGGAAATCGCACCGGAAACAGAAACCATCGACAAATTTCTTATAAATGCCGGTTTTTCCATTGAAGCACATTTTGATGAAGATTCAACAGACCCGGTTCATGAAAAGAGCCAGCGTATAATATACATAGCAAAAAAATAATCATTAAATATCAGCCGGCATACCTGTACCTTAATCATGGCACACATACGCATGACGGCAAATAATTATTTCAGCGAGGATACTAAAACATGGGAATATTAAAAAGAGCAATATCAGCCGATGCTTCAGTAGTAGCAATGGCTGTTGACACAACAGATATCGTATCAGAAATTGAAAAAATACACAAAACATCAGCCGTTACAACAGCTGCCCTCGGACGACTTACAACCGCGGCATCTATGATTGGCTATTCTCTCAAAAACAAGGACGACTCTGTTACAATGCGTCTTGACGGCAAGGGTCCTTCAGGTGTACTGATTGCAGTTTCTGACTACATGGGTAATGTAAAAAGCTACATTCACAACCCTGTTGTTGAACTCCCTCTCAATAAACACGGTAAACTTGATGTTGCCGGTGCAGTAGGAACAGAGGGTACACTTTCTGTAATAAAGGACATTGGTCTTAAGGAACCATACTCAGGAACCATTCCTCTTGTATCAGGA
>JAKSQU010000177.1 GCA_024403965.1 Ruminococcus sp. | reverse complement strand
GTACCGATAAATGCGAGCGGAACAATGTTTATCTTTTCTGAAATCAGTTCGAAAATATCGGTTACAGCAAGTACAACAGGTATAGCAATAACGTAGTACATGTCAGCAAAAGGCTTATTGAGTCTGGTTATGCCTGTTTTCCATATTATAAACAGACCGGCAGCAAGTACTATGATATCAGCAGGCAGTCTGAATTTCCCTGTTCTTTTAAGGCTTATATCATCATAGTACATTCCTGCAAAGAATACCGGAAGTCTGTTCAGAAGGATAAAAGCCTTGTTGTATTTCAGACCATACTGAAGTGACAGGCATAGAATAAACCATGCACATATCATTCCGGCAAAAGCCTTTAGACCGAATTTCTTTTTCATTGCTGCAAGGAACGGAGCGAGAAGATAGAAAAACATTATTCCCGGAGCGAACCATAAAAATGATCCTCCGCCGTTTTTTATAAATTCGCCTCCGCAAAGTATCAGAAGAAGCCTTTTAATCGGCCATTTTCTGTAGAAAAATGCAATGAGCGTAAGAATTGCAAAAGGCAGATATACAGACTTAAGTCTGTTTTTTATAAACGGCAGAAATTCGATTTTGTCTCTTCTGCCAAGTGAATAGGCAGAAACAAGAAAGAAAATATCGACACCAATATATGAAGAACGATATATAAACGACTCAAGCGGTGTTTTAAATACCGGGATATAGAAGTGAAAAAATACTATCAAAAGTGCTGCATATCCCATCAGTACTTTTTTGGCTTTCATTTAATATCTCCCCCTTTATCATAATTTTATGGTGAAAGTCAAAATAAATTTGATTTTCACTATAATTATCTTATTAATATTGCCTTGCACATCTGCTGGCTGCGTTAGCTTTAGTATATGACTGATTTCAATTATTATCCTTTGTCAGCCTTTGCGGCAGCTTTTTTGGTTACTGAGAATGCAAGCCAGAAAATAAAAAGTGCAAGCAGTACAGCGATTATCATCCATATCGTAAGAACTGCTTTTCCCTGCGGTGCAAACATGTCGTAATATCCCTTTAAATAAATTACGAGGATTATAACCGGAAGAACAAATGTTATATATCCGCGGAGAAATGCCGGAAATTTCAGCCCGTCGCCCTTATCAGTTTCTGCTCTGAAATTTTCAAAGCCCCATCCGTTTTTCTTTGTACATAACATAACCACAATAAGACTACCAAGAGGAAGAATGTTATATGAAACAATAAAGTCCTCAAGATCCATGATAGTGGTGCCCTCACCTATCGGTTTTATTCCTGAAAGAATATTGTAACCCAGAACAGCAGGCATTGAAAGAATTGTTATACCGATAAGATTTGCTATAACTGATTTCTTTCTCTCCCAGCCGAAAATATCCTGTGAGATGGAAATAATATTTTCAAACACAGCGATTACAGTTGAGAGTGCTGCAAAAGACATGAATATAAAGAACATTGTTCCCCAGATTATGCCACCAGGCATGTGATTAAATACATTCGGAAGAGTTATGAACAGCAGTGACGGACCTGCGTCAGGAGCAACACCATATGCAAAGCAGGCAGGAATTATGATTATGCCCGCTGTAAGTGCGATAACTGTATCAAGAGTAACAACATTTACGGCTTCGCCTGTAAGACGACGTTCATCTGAGAGATAGCTTCCGAAAATCTCCATTGAACCGATACCTACGCTGATAGTGAAGAAAGCATGAGTCATAGCGGCAAAAACTACGTTTCCTATTCCCTGTTCAGCCATTCGCTGAAAATCAGGAATAAGATAGAATTTAATACCTTCAAGACTGTTTTTCAGTGTAACTGAACGAACAGCCATTACAATCATAAGAATGATAAGCATTATCATCATTACTTTAGTTATCTTTTCAACGCCGTTTTTAAGTCCGAGTGAACAGATTCCGATGCAGACAAATATGGTAACGCATGTCCAGAGTATCATCGTACCCGGTGAATCAAGCATATCAGTAAAATGTCCGCTTATCTGTTCGAGAT
>JAKSQU010000176.1 GCA_024403965.1 Ruminococcus sp. | reverse complement strand
CGCCGGAAACTCCATACATTGAGCTAAGTTCTGATAATATGCATTCTATATTCATTATATTCTCCTCACAGGAAATACTTCAAAACTCTGTTTTGATGATACAGCAACTATCAGTTCATGACTGAATAATGCTGTGCTTACAAAAATACAATTATAATTATACCAATTAACGCATGAAAAATCAATTATATAAAAGTAAAAACGCTGACGTCAGACAGCGTTTTTATTTTATATTATGTATAAATATTCAGCATTAATTACATATCGAGAACAGCAAGCTTAGCCTTGACTTCTGCACCTGCTGCAGTAAATGCTGCTTCAAGCTTTTCAGATTCTGCAAATGTCATCTTTTCTGTAACAAATACGAGTTCATCACCGTTTTCTACAATTTCTGAACCTGCTGGCATAAGATCCTTGCCGCCTGTAACTCTGAAATACATTCTGCAGGCATTTTCCTTATAATCAGCAACTATCTCAGAATTGTCACAGTCAACCCATGTCTGTGCCATATCTGTTCCGCTGCCTTCAGTTTTAAGCTGCTCGATAACGTCACCTAAAACAGCACTTGCTGTAGGAAGCTTACCAGCACCTCTTCCGTAGAACATAGCACGGTCAATACCATCACCGCATACCATTACAGCATTGAAAACATCATCTACTCTTGAAATGAGACTTTCATACTGTACAAGCATAGGCATTACCATAGGAATTATTTTACCGTTATCAAGCTTTCTTACACTTGCAATAAGCTTGATTGCAGCGCCGAACTTTTCAGCGAGCTTAACATCTCTGAGCGAAATCTCTGTAATACCCTTAGTGTATACATTTTCAGGATAAATGTGCTTTCCTGTGATAAGTGATGAAAGAATACAAATCTTTCTGCAGGCATCGTGACCCTCTACATCAGCTGTAGGATCCTTTTCAGCATAGCCAAGTTCCTGAGCCATCTTAAGAGCATCGCTGAAGTCCATACTGTCATTAATCATCTTGCCAAGAATAAAGTTTGTAGTACCATTAAGAATACCAGCAATCTGTGTAATCTGATTAGCTGCAAGACACTTGTGAAGTGGTCTGATAATCGGAATAGCACCGCCGACACTTGCTTCAAAGAAGAAGTTACAGTTCTTTTCCTTAGCTATTGCAAGAAGCTCTGCACCCTTCTTGGCAACAAGTTCCTTATTTGATGTTGAAACATTTTTGCCTTTAAGAAGACAAGCCTTTACAAAGTCATATGCAAAAGTAGCTCCACCCATACATTCTGCAACTATTGTTACTTCATCATCGTTTACAATATCATTAATGTCCTTAGTGAATTTTTCACTGTAAGGACTGTCAGAAAAATCTCTGATATCGAGAATATACTTGATATCTGCATCTTTACCTGCTTTCTTAAGAATACTCTCTTTGTTCTTGTAAAAAAGTTCAACGACACCTGAACCAACAACACCATAACCGAGAACAGCTATTTTTGACATAATAAAAACTCCGTTTCTCCACATGTCTTCCATGCAGTTAATTTAATAAAATATTTTTTTAATCTGATTAATTATTCCCTGTTGAGTACACGGACATCAACGACTCCGTCAACAGCCTTTACTGATGATCTTATATCATCCTCGTTGTATTTTCCTGAGTTAAGTTTAAGAGTCATCGTAATAGGTGCAACTCCATCAACTGGTACGCTCTGGTTGAGCGTCATTACATTTGCATCCGATGAATGCACCACAGTAAGAACATTGGCCAGTACACCCGGTTTATCCTTAAGAACAGCGTAAACAGTTATGATTCGCTGAGTGTGCTGTTCATCATAGAGAAATACATAATCCTTATATTTGTAATATGCACTTCTCGATATACCTGACTGCTTGCATGCGGCAGCAAGACTTCTTGCTTCTTTGTTGGCAATTGTCTTCTTAACCTCAAGAACTTTTACAAAAACATCAGGAATAACACGTGAATCAATAACAACAAGATAAGATGAATTTGTTAAACTATCCATATTATTAAACCTCAAAACAGTCCATCATACAAA
>JAKSQU010000175.1 GCA_024403965.1 Ruminococcus sp. | reverse complement strand
GAAGATACATACAGCGGTGAATTGTTCTATAAGGAAGAAAGATTTTCTCTTCCTGAAAATTTTCAGTATTCTGTAAGGCTTGAAAAGGTCGCTGACGGATATACACTTATTTATAATTCAACAGATAACAAGGTATGTATGGCTCAGTATGACAAGAATATAAATCTTATAAGCACATCAGATTTATTCAATATGCCGTTTTCGGTAAGTGCATTTTATGATGGTGATGACTTTATTGTTCTTGTGGATGAACGTGAAACAGACGATGAAGGTATTGTCGGTGAAGGCGATTTTCAGCTTATGACATTTACAGCAGACGGCAAGCTTAAAGACAAAAAGCCACTCACAAATCTTGAACAGCACATAGGCTCGGACAGTGGATTTGTAAGCTGTTTTCTGCCTTGCGGTGATGATAAATATGTTTTTGAGACTAACGGCACACTCGTTTATATTGACAAAAACGGCAAAGCTGTCGGCTCAGATGATAACTCTGCAATGCTCAATGTTTTATGCTCGGATAAGTCCGTTGCGACGGTTGAAATGAGTATGATTTATTTCCGTGACAGTGAGACGGGTAAAAAGCCGTCAGAGCCTGTGCATACTCCGGGAAACAAGATCGCAGGAAACTGCTTTACGGGTAATGACACATACAAGCTGTTTGCTACGGTCAATAACAAGCTGTACGGTGTAACAAGTGATAATCAGTTCGAACCTGTTATTGACTACAGCGAATCACTTATTGACCCAAGCTGTTTTAATCAGCTTATTCCGCTTGAAAATCATGAATATCTTGCTGTGGGCAGTGATTCGGGCGGTAAGTATCTTGCAAAGCTTGTTCCGTCTGTGAATGACAAGGAGTATATAACAATTAATGTATGGACAGCAGATGATAATTCAAGCTATTACGATTACAGCCGTGATTTCGCTAAGAAAACAGGCAAATACATGGTGAAATTCAGAACGCTGGACTTTGATGGTGATGATATAGTAAAGGCTGTGCTTACAGATGAAGCTCCCGATATTGTTTATTATGATGATATGGGAACACTCAGAAAGCTGTGCAATATAAGTGCGATTGAAGACCTTACTCCTTATCTTGACGGCGAAAGCGGAATTAACAGAGATGAACTTCTACCGAATGTTGTTGACGCTTACACCTATAAGGGCGGTTTATACTCTATGCCGTGTTTTGAGATATCCTATTCATTAAAAATTGTTCCAAAGAGTATCATAGGCGAAACAGACCACTACTGGACATTTGAAGAAATGCGTGAATTATACGAAAAACAGCCCGAAACAATGGCATATCACAGATATGCATATGAGCCGATGAGTATTTTCTGTGATTTGACATATGGTAATCTTCCGTCAATTCTTGATTATGACACGGGCAAATTTCTGATAGATGCCGATAAGCTTACTGAATATATTGAATTCAGCAGTAATGCGAATTTCAGAGGAATGACAGATTTCACCAGTGTGAGCGAGACTAATGATTTTATCTTTTCATTAAAGAAAGGCTACAGTATGCTTGAAGATGCAGGTTTTGAAATGATGCCGTCTAATCTGACATTTATTACTTATGGTGGACTTGAATATGATGATGTAGAATTAATGTATCCTTTGAATACAGACGGATATTTAAGCGGAAGTTCATTCAGTATACTGTCAGACAGCAAAAATAAAGAAGGTGCATGGGAATTTATAAGCTATATGTTTGAATGCTTTACTCAGAGTGAAACCCCGATGTTAACAGCAAGCAAAAAAGCCTTTGAAGAAAAATTCAGACAGGCAAAGGAGAATTATGACCCCGACGAAATTCAGACAAGCAGAATGAATGATATTCCGATTGAAGCAAAAATGCTTACTCCCGAACAGCTTGATGAAATACATGATTTTATGTTAAACTGCCGAAATTACAGATATTCTGATAATTCAGCCGATGAAATTTTTACAAGCGAATTCAACAAATATACTGCCGGCTCAATATCCGCAAGAGAATGCGCTGAAAATATTATGAGCCGAATGAAACTTAAATTAAGTGAAGAAGAATAAGAAAGGAAAGCAACTATGAAAAAACTATTAGCAATTGCAATGTCACTTACATTTATGGTTACTGCATTTTCATGCGATGAAAGAAAAATTACTGAAACCAATCAAAGTGCACAGGAAAATGTACAGCTTTTA
>JAKSQU010000174.1 GCA_024403965.1 Ruminococcus sp. | reverse complement strand
GCCTGTATTTATTTTAAAAGTTTATATGTTAAGGTGTAGCGTTGGGCGTTCCCGTAGCAAAAACTATGCCTTTTCCGCCTGTTATTTCATCAAGATACTGACATTTTACAAATAAATCAGTTGTTTTCTGAACATTGTCATTAGTCGCAAGTCCCGATATATTGCGCATTTTAGTAGCAATCGCGAGGTTTTTGAACAAATGTGCTTCGTCCAAATAAAGCTTGTCAACACCCAGTTCTTCAAAGGTAAGAAGGTCATCACGAACCGGTGCATCAAGTAAAGCTTTCATTTTGATTTCAAGCTCTTTTTTGATTTTTTCAAGCTGTTTTACTGTATACGCTTCACCGCCTTCTGCCTTTAATGCAGATATGCAGTCAGTAAGTTCCTGTATCTGTCTGTCAATTATCTCAGCCTGTTTCTCATTTGATACAGGTATCTTTACAAGCTGTGAGTGTCCTATGATAACAGCATCAAAATCACCTGTTGCAATTTTTGCAAAAAGCTTTTTTCGGTTTTTCTTTTCAAAATCAGATGCAGTAGCCACAAGAATATTTGCAGTCGGATAAAGTTTCATAAAATCACCGGCTATCTGCTCTGTCAGGTGATTAGGTACTGCAATAAGTGATTTGTTATGCAGTCCAAGTCTTTTTCCTTCCATTGCAGATGCTATAATTTCAAATGTTTTTCCGGCACCAACTTCGTGCGCAAACAACGTATTATCACCGTAAAGGCTGTGTGCGACAGCATTCTTCTGATGCTCTCTCAGCTTTATTTCATTGTTCATTCCGGGGAAGGTTAGAAATGATCCGTCAAATTCTCTCGGCTTTGTACTATTAAACCTTACATTGTATTTCTCTACAAGCCTGTCTCTTCTTTCAGCTGAATTATTAAGTATCCATTCATGGAATGCAGCCTGTATTTCCTTCTGCTTTTCCTGTGCAAGCTCTGTTTCAGTATGGTTTGTTATATATGTCTTTGTACCGTCAACTATATGTGCATCCTTTACTACAGTAGCCTTCTGATTAAGACAGTCTTCTATAAGCTCATATGCAGTTTTTCTTGTTGTTCCGTATGTAGTTCTTGCACGTATATTATTCGGATCACCCTTTGGATTTGATATGCTCCATGTAGCAGTGTATTCTACATATTCAGCCTTTATCTGCTTTGATGAGAAGTAGCTGCCTTTTCTGTTGTAACCCGGAGTTTTAAGTAAATCATACATAAATGCATTTACATCATCCTTTTCTATTACAGGATTTCCAAGCTGCCATTTAATATCAGCTGCATCAAGATCTTTAGGCATTACTGTTTCAAGTGAACTGATATTAAGTGCATAGCGTGAATCATCTGCATAGTTCTCTTTAAGGAATTTAAGCTTTGCACGTACATTGCCCGAAAGGTATTCGTCTGACATTTCAAGATGCGGATTGCCGTTTTCATCCATCTTCTGCGGATTTTCATATACAACGCCTTTAAGGTCTGAAAGAAGCTTTTCTGCTGTCATTCCTGTAAGTGAAGACATATAGGATATATCAACCTTTGCCTTTTCAGAAATAGATAATGCAAGTGCTTCTGATGCTGTATCAACTGATGTGATTTCACGCTTAGGATTAATTGTTCTTTTTTCAAATATGCCCGCTTTACCTACAACTTCACCATTCTTGATTTCTTCAAGTGAAGACAAAAGCGGAAGTGACATATCGTCTTTAAATGCCTTTAGGTTTGCCTTATCATTAAGATGACCGTGTTTGCTTACGAATTTATCATAAAGGTCATTAAGAGTATGCTGTAAATACTGAATCTTTCCTTCTTCATCATCATTAAGCTGTGAGCTTATGAGTGTTCTGAGACAGTCACGTATTTCAGTCATGCCCTTTATTCTTTCGCCTGTTGCTTTCGGTCCGTCAAATTCTGTCATTGATGAATTATCATAGAAATAAAGCTTGTTATTATCAACCACATAACTGAAAGGCTTTGTTTCAGCAGGAATATCTACAGGTACATCCATAACAGGAGAATTATCAATAATAATCTCATCTGTATTTTCATTTACACTTAACTTTATTTTGCTGAATGCTGTTCTGAGCTGTTCTTTAAGGTCAGCGCCTTCTATTGCAATAACTGATGTATCATCATTGTCACCGTACATCTTATTTCCCTGTACTATCTTACCGAGTACCATATCCGGATTATTAAC
>JAKSQU010000173.1 GCA_024403965.1 Ruminococcus sp. | reverse complement strand
GGCATATTTGCAGGAGGACTCCTTTTCGGTACAGCAGGTATTAAAATTCTCAGCAGTAAAGATGCCAAAAAGGTTTATACAAATACAACTGCGGCTGTTCTCAGAGGAAAAAAGTGCGTAATGCAGACTGTTTCAACAATCCGTGAAAATTGTGATGATATTCTTGCTGATGCTAAGGACATCAACGAACAGCGTGAGGCAGAAGAAATAATTATCGAAGATTCTGCAAGTGAAGAAGTATGAAATGTAAGATTTTACACAGGTCTGAAAAAAGAATCCGAGTAAAACTTATTCAAAAGAGAATGACAGTCGAACAAGCTGATATACTTGAGGCTTATCTGCTTTCAAAAAGCGGAATAACTTCTGTAAAGGTTTATGACCGCACCTGTGATGCTGTAATCTGTTTTTCATGTGATTTTTCTAATGTTGCAGAATATTTATCTGAATTTGCCTATACCGAAGAAAATGCTGCACTCGTTACAGCAGGTTCAGGACGTGAACTGAATAATCAGTATGAAGAAAAGCTTGTTATGGCTGTTTTAAAACGCTTTGCAAACAGGCTTATTTTCCCTGCACCGATACGAATTGCTGTTTCTGTTTTCAGGTCTTTGAAATATATCAAAGAAGGCTTGAAATGTCTTGCAAAAGGCAAAATTGAAGTTGCTGTACTTGATGCTACAGCTATTGCGGTTTCAATGCTTCGTGGTGATACAAAAACAGCTTCATCAGTTATGTTTATGCTGAATATCGGCGAAATTCTTGACGAATGGACACACAGGAAATCGGTTGATGACCTTGCAAGAACCATGTCACTCGGAATTGAAAAAGTATGGCTGAATCAGAACGGACAGGATATTCTTGTTTCTCTGAATACTGTTAAAAAAGATGATATTCTGACAGTCAGAACAGGCTCCGTAATACCGCTTGACAGCATTGTTGTCAGCGGAAATATTATGGTTAATCAATCCTCTATGACAGGTGAATCAATTCCTGTCAGCAAATCTGAGGGTGGTTATGTTTACGGCGGTACTGTTGTTGAAGACGGAGAATGTCAGATAAAAGTTCAGCAGATAAGCGGAAACGGAAAATATGACAGAATAGTTAAGATGATAGAAAGCTCTGAAAAGCTGAAATCACAAACAGAGGACAAAGCATCGCACCTTGCAGATAAGCTTGTTCCTTATTCGCTTATAGGAACTGCTCTTACATATCTTCTTACACAGAATGTGCAGAAAGCCTTGTCAATTCTTATGGTTGATTTTTCATGTGCATTGAAACTTGCTATGCCTGTAACAGTTCTTTCGGCAATTCGTGACTGCTCTAAGTCAGGAATTACTGTCAAGGGTGGAAAATTCCTTGAAGCTGTTTCCGAAGCAGACACAATAGTATTCGATAAAACAGGAACTCTCACCCATGCACAGCCAAAAGTTGCTGAAATTATTACATTCAACGGAAAATCCGAAGAAGAAATGCTCAGACTTGCGGCTTGTCTTGAAGAGCATTATCCTCATTCCATAGCAAATGCAGTTGTTCAGGAAGCT
This sequence comes from Ruminococcus sp., assembly GCA_024403965.1. Classification (GTDB taxonomy): domain Bacteria; phylum Bacillota; class Clostridia; order Oscillospirales; family Ruminococcaceae; genus Ruminococcus. The sequence continues at coordinate 812 of JAKSQU010000173.1, read as the reverse complement.
GAAAAGCGTGGACTTCTTCACGAGGAAAGGCATTCTGAGATTGAATATATTGTTGCACATGGAATATCAAGCAAAGTGGATGGAGAAAAAGTCATAATCGGCAGCAGTCACTTTGTTTTTGAAGATGAAAACTGTTCGATTCCGAATGAAGAAACAGAGAAATATCATTTTCTTCCTGATGAATACTCACACTTATATCTTGCAATTTCAGGTATTTTATCAGCAGTTATCTGCATTGAAGACCCTTTGAGAAATGAAGCACATGAGGTTATAGAGGCACTTCATATTCTTGGAATCCCAAAAATCGTAATGATGACAGGAGATACTTATAAAACAGCTGAAAGCGTTGCAGAAAAGGTCGGAGTTGATGAATTCTATGCCGAAGTTCTTCCCGAAGATAAGGCTGAATTTATCCGAAAAGAACATGAACAGGGACGAAAAGTCATTATGCTCGGTGACGGAATAAATGATTCTCCTGCTCTTTCTGAGGCTGATGCAGGAATTGCAATAAGCTCAGGTGCGGCAATTGCAAGGGAAATTGCAGATATTACTATTTCTGCTGATGATTTGTATTCAGTGGTTTTACTTAAACACTACAGTGATTTGCTTATGAATCGTATACACAGGAATTATCACACAATAATCGGTTTCAACGGTATGCTTATCGCAGGTGGAGTTCTGGGAATTTTACCGCCATCAGTTTCAGCTTTTCTGCATAATGCTTCAACGCTGATGATTGGTCTGAACAGTATGCGACCACTTGACAACAAAAATAATATAAAGTAAGGGTGATTTTATCGCCCTTATTTTTT
>JAKSQU010000172.1 GCA_024403965.1 Ruminococcus sp. | reverse complement strand
TATATGACTGAAACTGAATATCAGACTTTGTGTGAAAAGCACTCAAAAGAATTTGCAGACAGGTGTATTGAAGTGCTTAATAATTACAAGCTTTCAAAGGGTAAATTCTACAGGTCTGATTATCACGCTATTCTTGCATGGGTTGAAAAGAAAGTTTCAGAAGATTTAGCAAAGGAATCTCCCAAACAGCTTGAAACTGTTGCAGTAAAGACAGCTCCAAATGAGAATCCGTTTACAAAATTTCTGAATGAAAGTGGTGGTGCATAATGTTTGATGCAATCGAATTGTTCAAGACAATAGCTGAAACATCCAATCTCAGGGTTCTTGCTGAACGTGATGAGAAAGACTATATCGGAGAAAACGGTCTGCTTTACTGCGGAAAGTGTCATACTCCCCGTCAGTGCAAAACAGAACTGCGTGATAAGGTTTTTATCTGTGGCTGTCTGTGTAAGTGTCAGAGTGCAAAGGACAGATATGAAGAAGCACAGCGAAAACTGTCCGAAAAGATTGGAAGAAACAAGAGTAATGCAAATATCCCTGCTATATTCAGCGAAGCAGATTACATGATGATCGAAGATTATGATCACAGGAAAAAAGCCTACAACTATGCACGAAAATTTACAGAAGTCGGAAAAAGAGGTCTGCTTTTGTATGGTGATGTCGGTACAGGTAAAAGCTTTATGGCTTCATGTATTGCTCATTTTCTTCTGAACAAGGGATTCAGCGTAAAATGGACAACCACTCTTGAATTTGTGGATAAAGGCTGTTTCTTCAATGCTGATGATTATAACAGCTACATAGACAGCATTACTGTTCCTGATCTGCTTATCATTGACGATTTTGGTGCTGAACGTAATACAGATTTTGCAATTGAACGTGTTCAGGAAATGATTGACAGACGCTCTGCGTCCGGAAAGCCTATGATTGTTACTACGAATCTTGAATTTAATGCCATGATGAAAGAACAGAATATCGCAAGAAAACGTACATTTGACAGGGTAATTAATACCTGTTATCCGATTGAATTTCGTGGACAGTCTTACAGACTGAAAAAAGCAAATGAAAATTTCAGCGACTTCAGTCAGCTGCTGAATGAATGAAAGGAAATGCTTATGAAGATTATTATTACACAGGACGGTGCAACACTCGTTGCAGATAATATCGTTGAGATCAGAACCATGTTCATTGATATCAGCGATAACACCCTTCATGATTTTGTTGATGATGAAACCGATTTTGACAGCATTGAATTTGCTGTTGCTGTTTTTACTGTCAATGATAATATGGCTGTACTTGGTATTTACGCAACTGAAGAAGAGCGTAACTACGCTAAATACAAGCTGGATATGTACCTCTGTGACAGCCAGTCAAACAAATTTGAAATGCCTGAAAGGAAGTAAAGATTATGGAAAAGATTATTGTAACTGCATACGGAAAAACTGTTAAGCTGAGTGATATCAAGAACACATTTATGGAGATTTTCACAACCTGTGAGACTGATCCACCTTATCTTATCGGAGCGATATTAAACGATGGTGATGTAGTTTGTATGGCAAGAATCAGGGACAATGACATGGCAGCATTGGTATATAATCAGATTCGTGGAGTAATCAATCACCCTGATCTCTGCAAAGACGTACATAACATCAACGTTGAAATGGAATCTTTGAAAACAGTTATTGAAGTGCTTGATTCTGTTGGAAAGCCCGGAAATCATATCCGTGAATTACTGCTTATGGGAGCTTTACAGCAGCTTATTGACGGAATTGCACCACCTGATTCAAAACTGAAAGAATGACTTATGGAGAAAGTCATTATCGAGTGCTATCAAAGGCTTGCAAATGCAATTGTGACACAGGCCGCAAATGACTACATATGGGCATTAAAGGCATTAAAAAAGCAACGCAGAGTAAATTTCTGCGTTGCTGTCATAAATGAAAATGAAGAGTTTTTCAGGTCAGAATACTTTGTTGCACTCACAAATTCGGATGGAGAATATCTGATACAGAGAATACGAAAGGAGTGTGGATACAACGAGTAGCAGTATTTTTAAAACGTCGGAAACACTACACATCAGAATTGAAACCATAAAACAGCGTATCAGCAAGCTTGAAAGTGATAAGTAAAGGAATGATTTATCTGTTGCTGAAGAACGTGAACTTGCTGAATTATATGCTAAATTAGAGCCTTTAACTCACCGATTGACAGAAATTCATCAGATGATACTGGATTATTCAGTCAGAATTGCTGTTGACGGCGAAAGATATATCGTAATTGAATATTTTGTAAATCACACTCCCGTGCAAGGATTGTCAATAATGATTTTTATGAACGCAGTTGGGTTTATCGGGTCATTAAGAAGTATCAAAGGCTATAACAGAAAAACAGTCATAGAGTGAT
>JAKSQU010000171.1 GCA_024403965.1 Ruminococcus sp. | reverse complement strand
TATTTAAATTTTTTTGTTACGTGCCGCACCTTTTCAGTACGGAACGTGTCACACTATTTGCGAACTCATCCAAAAGACAGCGTACATGGTATGACAGCTTTCCGCCTTTTGAATTGTCAGCTTTTGTACACAGCAGATTGAATAACTGCGAGTACATAATTGCTACCAAGAAATTGAAAGTAGCATCTGTATCAGAAATGATTACAAACAGTGCCGATAACTCATCACCGAGCTTATCAAGTCCAAGTTCATCATAGGAAGTGATTTCAAGAACTTCATCAATTGCAAACGGAGCAAGTCGAGTGGAACAGGAAAGGAGAATTGATTTTGCTGTTTTTCCTGCGGCCAGCTTATATGCTTTATACTGTTTGACTGCAAATGCACCTAAACGTTTTTGTTCTTCCGATGGAGGACATTCATCTTTTATGTACTGATAGAATCTGTCAAGCACCAAGTCATCAGGGAATTTTCCGTTTATCCAGTAGTCTACAAATTCAAACTGCTTGTCGATTTTATTCTTGAAGTTTTCATCATCTTCACGGCATTCAGACATATTGATCATGTCAATCAGGGTTTCAAAGTTTCTTTCATCCGCAGGAGAAAGAGTAAAAATCATGGCGATATATGATGTATACAGGAGCTTTTCAGCTTTCACCCAGAAATCATCACCACCACTTTGCTGTGAACTTGTTGTATTCTTTATAAGAACATCAACGAATTTCAGAATATCCTTCTCACGATTACGCTCAGAAATATATGCAAAGGGATTGTAATGCATGGATTTTGCAAAGTCGATTGTATTGAAAACCTTGATTTTATACGGCTGATAAGCAGTTTTTCCGCTGCTCATTTTTACGGGTTTGCCTTTCTGGAGCATCTTTCCGCACTCAATCAGGACAGTACCTTTCGGATCTGTCACGATATATGATGAATGCATCTGCATAAGGTTTGGTTTAACAAAAAATCTTGTCTTTCCTGAACCCGAACCACCTATTACAAGAATATTTTTGTTTCTTGCATATTTCGGATGTGAGGGTTTACCCATAGTCAGACTTTCCGTCTGCGTCAGGATTACATTATTATCCTTATTCTGCAAGTCCATATATGGCTCAATATCCTTTTGGCTGCCCCATACAGCAGAGCCGTATTCTGTGCCTTGTCTGAACTTTTTCTTGTTTGCAGCTCTTGCTTTCATAATGAATTTCATTGCAACACCCACAACAATTCCTATCAGAATATCCACAGGATTGAATGACGGTATCACATGAGCAAAAGCTGTTCCCAGATTTTCCATAGCCGGGACGATTTTTTCAGAAACATCTTTGCCCTCTGCCGTTCTGAAAGAATAGCAGAGAATGTTTCCTGCATAGGCGAATATGACATAGGCAAGGTTATTCAGAACAAGCTTTTTGATTTTCGCTTTATCAAGCTTCATGTTAAATACTCATGTCCTTTGATTTCTCACGGACTTTTTCTTTCTTCTTAGGCTGATTTGCGATTTCCTGTGCCTGTTCCTTCATCTGCGCCCTTGTCAGTTCTCCTCGTGGCTTTACAAGTTCATCCTGTTTCTTAACTGCATATTCCGAAAATGCTTTTTTGAAGTCATCCGTTTTTGAAGCCTGAAAGAATACATGGTATGTATCGCTGTTTGATTTCTTTTTTACTGCAAAGTCAATATCATATTTCTTTGCAACAGACAGAAACTCCGATATGTCACCAATATTCACGCTTTCAAGTTTTCCTGCATTTTCAGAAAGCTGTTTTACTGTCATTTTTCCTTTTCGCTTTGCAGTACCGTTTAAGAAGTCCTGCATGACAGATTTCAGGGTATCGCTTGTAAAATCCTTTGCCTTTACTGATAAGTCGAGAGTTTTTCGTACACCTTTTTCAAAGTCATTGCTCATGACGGAAACTCAAACGTCGGCTCAATGTTGTCTGAAAGCCACTGAATAAAGCTTTTCTTGACCTCATTGAAACGTTCCTCATCTTCGTACTCAGCAATTGTGATGCAGTTTTCTGTATCGCCGTTAAGAAATACAGCAAATCCGAAAAGCTCACTTTTTTCATCAGCGCCTGATACAACGCTTGCGACAGCATTACTGTAATTGAATACAGTGCCGTCCTGTGAAACGATTGATAATGTCATCTCGTTTACCTCCTTTCCAATTTCTGTGACCAGTATACAATTTTTCGGGTGTGGCTTTCTGTTGCTTGATGTTGCTTCTTGTGGTTTTTTGTTGCTTTGAATTTGGGCATAAAAAAACAGCCACCGAGGTGACTGAAATATCAATGTATTATGTATTCAATAAATTAAGCTTATTATCTATTTGAAATTGTATTTTCAAATAGAGTTTTAATTTGTTTGTGTTATGCACAAAAAAGTTGTTGAATGTATTGTAATTATCCGTCATTTATGTTATAATATATTATGTATAACTTCGTATAATACTTACTTAT
>JAKSQU010000170.1 GCA_024403965.1 Ruminococcus sp. | reverse complement strand
TACATTCCTACAAATCCAAATAAATTTTTCATTTTTTTCGTCTTTTTCCCCCTTAAAAATCACTTATATACAGAAAACTGCATAAGCAGAATATTTTTCAAACGGAAAGGAAAATTTATATGCGTAAATTATTATCAATCATGTTAGCTGTTTCTACGCTTATTTCGTTCACAGCCTGTGGTACAAAAAAGGAAAATGAAAATGACAACGGCGGTTCAAACAGTATGTCTGTCGAAAAGCTGAGTGGTGTTTCCTACAAAAAGGAAAGGCTGAATATTGCCGAAAATATGAACCAGGTATACTGCTTTAATCCGTATAACTCTATGAATGACTATCTTCTTCTCGGAAGTGGCTCTAAAACTCCTGAATTCTGGCATGCTAATGCCGATTTGTCTGAATATCAGCCTGTTGAATTCAGCGAATTTGATATAGGTGTAAACTACAATGTTGATGTTGCTGAAAGCGGTGTGCTTGCTGAACTGGTTATTCATGCAGATTATGGCAATCTTCCGCCGATTAATATTTATGACCCGCCCGAAGACTATGACGAGAAAAAATATGATGCAGCAGCAGAATATTCTCTTATGATTAACACATTCTCTGCAAATGGTCAGCTTTTAAGCTCCGCTGTCATTGAAGAACCGCCTGTTGAACCCGATAAATCCACTAATATCGGACAGATTTTTACAGATGGAAATATTCTCATTGCTGAACTCAACGGCTCTTATGAGCTTTTCAGCCTTGACGGAAAATATCTCGGTGAACTTAATTCGGGTGATGAAAAAATAGATGAAATCGGACATGACTGCTATGGAAATATAATCTGCTCGGTTTCATATAAAAAAGATGAAGAAAGCTTTCTGAAATTCTGTAAAATAAATTCAGACGGTACACTTACAGATTACAACAATACTGAATATCAGTACAGCGGTGCAGTTTCTGCATTAAGGGCAGGCAACTCTGATTACAGCATTTTCCTTATGTCACGTTCACATATCTATGGTGTAAGAAAAGATGACAATTCAATGGAATGCATTTTTGACCTGAATTCGTCGGGCATTAATGTCAATCTGCTTGAAGGCTTTCTTATGATGGATGACGGCAATATGGCTTTAATGTATAACACAGAAAACTGGACACTTGAATTTAAAAAGTTTATCCCACGCACACAGGAAGAAATTGATAATCTGAAAATTCTCACTCTCGGTGTAGAAGATACTTTTGCAATTTCCGAATATGTTAATCAATGGAATGATGAAGGACATGATTGTATTATTGAACTTAAAACCTACAATACAGACTATGAAAATGCGGAAAGTACAATAGGTCAGCTTGAAGAAGATATTTTGCAGGGGAATATGCCAGATATGATATTTATGAGTTTTGATGAATTCTGCGGTATCAACCTTGCTGAAAAAGGTGTTTTAGAGAATTTGTATCCATATATCGACAGCGACAACGAGATAAGCCGTGATACATTTGTGCCGAATGTACTTGAATGCTTTGAAAAAAATGACAGCCTTTACGCTATGCCCGACAGATTTATACTTACATTAGGAGATATAGCAAAACAGAAATTTGTTTCTCCCGATACAGAATGGAATATTGACAAGGATGTAGATATAGCCATAGCCACACCGATTGATACTACTTATAATGAAGACACAAAATATACTCGCTGGTTCTCTCTGGATTTTACCGACTGGATAGATATTGACAATGCTGAATGTCACTATACAGATGAAAGCTTTATAAAATATCTGAATTTCTGCAATGAAGCTGATACTGTTAAATCAAGATTTCAGTTGATGACAGAGGAAGAATGGTATCAGTATGTTGAAAGTGAAGAATTTCAGAAATATATGGAAGAAGCACGAAAGTATGCTTACCTTGATTCTCTTGCATATATTGATGATACAAAAATCAAGTCATTTGAGAGCCTTTCTACATACAGTAATTATCATCAGCTTACAAAAGGAAAATTCGGCGGAGAGCCACTTACATTTCTTGAAAAGCCTTATTTAGAGCCTTATGGTCAGTTGGGAATATGCACAACATCAGAAAACAAGGAGCTTTGCTGGGAATTTGTAAAGTCAAGAATATCAGACGAGTATTACAAGGCAACAATAGACTATGCACCATTCCCTGTTACCAAAACAGGCTTGAAGCTTTCTGCCGACAATGAATTTAACTGTGAATACAACAATAACTATAACGGACACGAAGAATTAAAAGACTATGACGGTGATTTATACACAATACGCAAGGGTGATGACACGAAGGACTGGGATTTTATAAAGATAGGTCGAATTACACAAAAGGAGATTGACGAGGTAAACGATATAATCGCAAATGCAGTACCGCATAAAAGCTCCGCCCGTGTTAATAATACTGTCTATCAGATACTTGATGAAGAAGTGCTTAAATTCTTCAACGGAGAATATACAGCCGAGAAATGTG
>JAKSQU010000017.1 GCA_024403965.1 Ruminococcus sp. | reverse complement strand
GACAAAAAAATTTACTTCGCAATACTCACACATTAATTATGCGGTATTGCCTTTAAAAATTGATTTGCGTGTAATACTCCCGATTTTTTTCAAAAATACTATAGCATTTTATAATAAAGTATGTTATAATAATAAAGTATATTATGCTTTAGGAGATGTACACTCTATGAAATACAACAGAACGGAAATTGGTGATAAAATAGGCTTTTCAGCCATTATTGACGAAAAGTTCAAGTCATCCTATATTTCTATAAGATTCATTACAAAGCTTGACAAAAAAACAGCCGCAGAAAATGTACTTGCCATAAGCGGTCTTACAGATACAAATGAAAAATATAATACAATTGCTGAAATGAGTGAAATTCTTACAGAACTTTATGGCGCAAGTCTTTCTTCTTCTGCAAGAAAACGTGGTGATTTGCAGATTCTTACTGTAAGCTCATCGTGGCTTTCTTCAAAATATGCGCTTTACGGCGAAGATATCGAAAAGGATATGCTCGATATAGTAAGTGACTGCGTTTTTCGTCCGAATATCGTGAATGGTGAATTTGAATCAGAGTCATTTGCTATAAACAGAATGGAACTTCTCGACAGAATTGACGCTGAATTCAACAACAAGCGCGGATATGTCATTACAAAAGCCTGTGAAACTGCTTTCAAAGGCGAACCTGCACAGCTTTCATGCTATGGTGACAGGGAAACTGCTGAAAATGTTACTGCCGCACAGACATACGATGCATATAAAAATCTGCTTGAAACTGCACAGATTGAAATTTTCTTCGTTTCTTCCGCTGAAAATCCCTATGCTGAAAAGGTACTGCGTGACGGATTTGCTGAAATAAAGCGTTCTCCTGTTGCTGTTCAGTTCAAGAGCATAAGTCCTGTCAAGGCTGAACCTGTTGAGCTTTCAGAACAGTTTGACGTAAATCAGTGCAAAATGGTTATGGCTTTCAAAACTGTTTCGGATGATGAATATGCTCTTCACCTTTTAAGCGTTATTCTCGGTGAAAGTCCTGTTTCAAAGCTTTTCACAAATGTCAGAGAAAAATTAAGCCTTTGCTATTACTGCGCAAGTCATATGGCACTTACTAAGGGTACTCTCCTTATTGACAGCGGTGTTGAACGTGTAAACATCGAAAAGGCTAAGACTGAAATCGTAAAACAGATTGACGAAATCAGAAACGGCAATGTTTCAGATGAAGAAATTGAAAGTGCTGTTCTTGCCGCACAGAATTCTCTTGAACAGGTAGGAGATACAATGTATTCATATGCATCATGGTTTTTCGACAGATACTGTGATGATGATTTCATTACTCCGTCTGAAATGCTTGAAATCTACAGGGGAATTACTAAGGAACGTATCGTAAATGCCGCATGTTCTCTTGTACATGACTGCACATATATTATGCTTGACAGAGAGGAGGCTTAATCGCATGGAAAAGGAAATTCTTAAATCATCCCGTACAGGTGACAGCTGTATTCATGTAAAGCATGACAGCGGTCTTGATATCTATATTTCGGAAATGAATGGTTTCAGCGGTGTTGAGGCTCTTTTCGGAACTAAATACGGCTCTGTAAACACTATGTTCAGAACAAAGGGCGATAAGGAATATACTGTTGTTCCCGAGGGTATTGCACATTTTCTTGAGCATAAGCTTTTTGAGAATGAAGACTGCAAGGTTTTTGAGCTTTATGCAAAAACAGGTGCAAGCGGAAATGCCTTTACATCATTTGACAAAACCTGTTATCTTTTCAGCTGTTCGGGAAGATATGCCGAAAATCTCAGAATACTTCTTGATTTCGTTCAGAAACCTTACTTTACACAGGAAACTGTTGACAAGGAAATGGGTATTATCGGACAGGAAATTAAAATGACAAATGATAATCCCGACTGGCGTGTTTTCTTCAATATGCTCCGCTGTATGTATCATAGTCATCCTGTTAAAATTGATATTGCAGGCACAGAAGAAAGTATTTCAAAAATTGACGCTGATCTGCTTTACAAGTGCTACAATACATTCTACAATCTCAATAATATGGTTCTTTCAATTGCAGGAAATATTTCAGCAGACGAGGTTCTTGCCGTATGTGACGAAATGCTCATTCCGTGCGAGGATAAGGGGCTTGAAAGTGTTTTTCCCGACGAGCCGTCTGAAATAGTAAGTCCTTATATCAGCGAAAAACAGCCTGTCGGTGCATCTGTTTTTAATCTCGGATACAAGTGTACTCCGTGTTCAAAGCTTGAAAAAATAAAAAAGGTGCTTGCCGCATCAATTGCGGGTGAACTGCTTACAGATCCGTCTTCTGATATGTATCAGAATATGCTTAAAAAGGGTATTATAAATTCAACATTCTGCTATGAGCTTTTCTGTGGTGACGGATACTTTACAGTTATTTTCAGCGGTGAATCAGAAACACCGGAGATAATTAAGGAAAACATTATTGCTGAGGCTGAAAGAATGCTCAGTGAAGGAATTCCCGAAAAGGATTTCAGACGTTTTCAGAAAACTCTTTATGCATCTATGGTGCGTGAAATGAACAATGTTGAGGCTGTTGCAAATATTATGCTCGGTGCACATATGGATGGTGTATCGCCGTTTGACAGCGTTGACATTCTCTCAGAGCTTACTGCAGATGACGTTGCAGACTTTATTAAAACTGAACTTAAGAGCGACAGACTTGTACTTTCTGTTGTGGAAAGGATGACTGAATAAAATGAACGTTGAAAAAATAAATGATCTGAATGAAATATTTTTCCCGAATTTAAACTGGAGATTCCATGTTGATTCTACAGCTTTCAGCATAGGCTCATTCGGCATTCAGTGGTACAGCCTTATAATTGTAACGGGAATTATGCTTGCTATGCTTTACTGTTTCCCACGAATGAAGAAATTCGGCATTGATTCCGACAGGGCGGCTGATGCGGTTATCGGTGGTGTTATCGGCGGTATTATCGGCGCAAGAGCTTATTATGTAATTTGGAACTGGGAAGAGTATCAGGGTGATATAAAGGCTATTTTAAATACCCGAAACGGCGGACTTGCGATTTACGGCGGTATTATAGGCGCACTTATAGTCGGACTTACCATATGCAAAATCCGAAAGGTCAAGTTTTTGCCTATGCTTGATATTGTTTCAATAGGTTTCCTTATCGGACAGGGTGTCGGAAGATGGGGCAACTATACAAATCAGGAGGCTTTCGGCACTAATACAGACTCACTTTTTGCAATGACAGGCGGTACAATTCAGAATACAATTTTACGCATGGGCAATCCCGAACTTGCATGGGATAAGGCTGTACATCCGTGTTTCCTTTATGAATCTGCATGGTGTCTGCTCGGATTTTTAGTGCTTGCATTTTTGTCAAAGCGCAGAAAGTATGACGGACAGATTTTTCTTATGTATCTTGCATGGTACGGTGCTGAAAGATTTATCGTTGAAGGACTCCGTACAGACAGCCTTATGATTGGAAATCTCCGTGTTTCTCAGCTGCTCTCAGCACTCATTTTCTTAGGCTCAGCTGCAGTACAGCTTGTAATGCTTTCAAAGTATAAGAGAGACCCCGAAAAATACATTCTTTATGTAAGAACAGAGGAATCACGTCTTCTTCTTGAAGAAAGACGCAGAGAAAAAATCGGTATTTCTTCTGCTGATGCAAAGGTTTCAGCAGATGATGAAGATGTTTCAGATGAATTCTCAATTCTCGGTGATGATGACGATTACGAGGAAATAACAGATTTCAGAGAAACAGATATAACAGAAAATGCAAATGGTGAAACAACTATCACCGAAGATTTTAAGGAGGAATAAAAAATGGCACAGATTATCGACGGAAAAGCAGTTTCCGCTGCTGTAAAAAACGAAGTAGCCGAGGAGGCTGCAAAGCTCAGAGATGAAAAGGGACTTAAAATCGGTCTTGCAGTTGTTATCGTAGGAAACAACCCTGCATCAAGAGTTTATGTAAACAATAAGAAAAAGGCTTGTGAGGCTGTAGGTTTCCAGTCATTTGAGTATGCTCTTGATGAAAGCACAACACAGGAACAGCTCCTTGACCTTGTAGATGTTCTCAACCGTGATGACAGAGTAAACGGTATTCTCGTTCAGTTACCGCTCCCTGCACATATTGACGAAAAGGCAGTTATCAATGCAATTTCACCGGATAAGGATGTTGATGCATTCCATCCTGTAAATGTAGGCAAGATTATGATAGGTGAATATGCATTCCTTCCATGCACACCTGCAGGTGTTATGCGTCTTATCGAAAGCACAGGCACAGATATCACAGGCAAGCAGTGTGTAGTAATCGGAAGAAGTAATATCGTAGGCAAGCCGCAGGCAATGCTCCTTCTCCAGAAAAACGGCACAGTTACTATCTGTCATTCAAAGACAAAGAATTTGAAGGAAATCTGTCTTGGTGCTGATATTCTTGTAGTAGCAATCGGACGTGCAAATTTTGTTACAGGCGATATGGTAAAGGAAGGTGCTGTAGTAATTGACGTCGGCATGAATCGTCTTGACAACGGCAAGCTTTGCGGTGACGTTGAGTTTGAAAGTGCTGAAAAGAAGGCATCATTCATTACACCTGTTCCGGGCGGTGTAGGTCCTATGACTATTGCAATGCTTATGAAGAATACTCTTACAGCTGCAAAACAGCAGAACGGCATTGATTGAGCGGAGTACCTCCGCATGTTAGCCACGCTCGCACTCGCTATGCTCGTTAACTCATAGGGGGAGTGAAGTCTGCTTTCGCTCGACTTTATTAAATATGGACTTGTAATGTAGGGGCGGCGTTTCGCCGCCCGAAGATACACGCCGCCCCTGCAGTTGTTAAGGCAATACCGCACAATTAATGTGTGCGTATTGCGAAGTAAATTTGTTGTCAGAGTGCATAAAAACGACGCAGGCATACTGGCGTATGGCAAGGAGTTTTTGTGTGCTATGACGGAAAATGGACAAGCAAGACACACACATAGCCGTCAGGCGGTAATTGTGCGGTGTTGCCTTAAATCCTTTTCAATTTAACAGTTGACAAATCAGCATAATTGTGTTATAATACCATCATAAAGGCTGAGATAAAGAGGAGTAGGCACATCGTCGGATTCGCAGAGAGCTGTTGTCTGGTGGAAAACAGTATGAGGGCAGTGCTGAAGTAGCTTTGGAGCTGTATGGGTGAAATCATTCGCTGAATGCAGAGTAATTCATAACGTGTCCTCACGTTACAGGGGAAGAGGCTGTAAGACCTCGCAGAGTGCAGAGATAATATTTCTCTGAATTCAGGTGGTAACACGGACATTTGTTCGCCCTGAACCTTAAAAGGTTCGGGGCTTTTTTATTTTCTCGGACCAGTACTATATTACTTTTATAAAGGAGAAATGCATAATGGCAAAGGAACTCGCAAAGTCCTACAATCCTAAGGATTTTGAGGACAGAATCTATTCTGCATGGAATGACAAGGGTTGTTTCAGAGCAGAGGTTGACTCAAAGAAAACACCTTACACAATCGTAATCCCTCCTCCTAACATCACAGGACAGCTCCACATGGGACATGCCCTTGATGAAACTTTACAGGATATTCTTATCCGCTGGAAGAGAATGAGCGGCTACAGTGCTTTATGGCTCCCAGGTACAGACCATGCGGCTATTGCTACTGAGGCTAAAATCGTTGAGGCTATGCGCAAGGAAGGCATCACTAAAGAGGGTATCGGACGTGAGGCTTTCATGGAACGTGCATGGGAATGGAAAAAGCAGTACGGCGGACGTATCGTTGAACAGCTTAAAAAGCTCGGTTCTTCATGCGACTGGTCAAGAGAACGCTTTACAATGGACGAAGGCTGTTCAAAGGCTGTAAAGGAAGTTTTCATCAAGTATTACGAAAAAGGTCTTATCTACCGTGGTGAACGTATCATCAACTGGTGCCCTAAGTGTAAGACTTCACTTTCAGACGCTGAGGTTACCTATGAGGACCAGGCAGGTCATTTCTGGCATCTCCGCTATCAGATAAAGGATACAGACCAGTATCTTGAACTTGCTACAACACGTCCTGAGACACTTCTCGGTGATACTGCTGTTGCTGTAAATCCTAAGGACGAGCGCTATACTGACCTTGTTGGAAAAATGGTTATTCTTCCGCTTGTTCACAGAGAAATCCCTATCGTTGCTGATGATTACGTTGAAATGGATTTCGGTACAGGTGTAGTTAAGATTACTCCTGCACATGACCCTAACGACTTTGAGGTTGGTCTCCGTCATAATCTTCCTGTTATTAACGTTATGAACGATGATGCAACTATCGTTGATGATTATCCTGCATATGCAGGCATGGACAGATATGAGGCAAGAAAGAAAATGGTTGAAGACCTTGAAAAAGAGGGCGCACTCGTTAAAATTGAAGACTACAGCCATAATGTTGGTACATGCTACCGCTGCGGCACTACTGTTGAACCTAAGGTTTCAACACAGTGGTTCGTTAAGATGAAACCGCTTGCACAGCCTGCAATTGACGCTGTTAAGAACGGCAAAACAAAGTTCGTTCCTGAGCGTTTTGACAAGATTTATTTCCACTGGCTCGATAATATCCGTGACTGGTGTATTTCACGTCAGATCTGGTGGGGACATCAGATTCCTGCATTCTACTGTGATGCCTGCGGTGAAATGACAGTTACAAAGGAAAGCAGTGCTGTTTGTCCTAAGTGCGGAAAGCCGATGCGTCAGGATCCTGATACTCTTGATACATGGTTCAGTTCTGCTCTCTGGCCGTTCTCAACACTCGGCTGGCCTGAAAAGACAGAGGATCTTAAATATTTCTATCCTACAAACACACTCGTAACAGGCTATGATATCATCTTCTTCTGGGTAATCAGAATGATGTTCAGCGGTCTTGAGAATATGGGCGAAGTTCCTTTCAATACAGTTCTTATTCATGGTCTCGTTCGTGACTCACAGGGACGCAAGATGTCAAAGTCACTCGGCAATGGTATTGACCCGCTTGAGGTTATCAATGAATACGGCGCAGATGCTCTCCGCTTTATGCTCGCAACAGGTAACTCACCTGGAAACGATATGCGTTATATCGATGATAAGGTTAAGGCTGCAAGAAACTTTGCTAACAAGCTCTGGAATGCATCACGTTTCATTATGATGAATCTCCCTGAGAATTTTGAATTCAAGGGACTCCCTGAAAAGCTTGAAATCGAAGACAAGTGGCTCGTAAACAAGTTCAATCAGCTTGCTAAGGAAGTTGGCGAAAATCTCGATAAGTATGAACTCGGTGTTGCATCACAGAAGATTTATGACTTTATCTGGGATGTTTACTGTGACTGGTATATCGAGCTTACTAAGCCGAGAATTCAGGCAGGCGGCGAAACAATGGCAAATGCACAGGCTGTTCTTGTATGGGCAATGCAGGGAATGTTAAAGCTCCTTCACCCATTCATGCCGTTTATCACAGAAGAAATCTGGCAGGTTCTTACAAATGAGAAGTCAATGATTATTCTTGAAACATATCCTACATATGATTCAGCAATTGATTTCACAGCAGAAGAAAAGGCATTTGAGAAGATTATTTCAGCTATCAAGGCTGTAAGAAATACACGTACAGAAATGAATGTACCGCCGTCAGTAAAGGCAAAGCTTTTCATTGAAACAGCAGAGCCTGAGCTTTTCAGCAGCTGTTCACTTTTCTTTGAAAAGCTTGCATCAGCATCAGCAGTTGAAACAGGTGCTAAGTTTGACATTCCTGATTCAGCAAACGCTGTAACAGATTCTGCAAGAATTTTCATTCCTATGGACGAACTTGTTGACAAGGAAAAGGAAATTGCACGTCTTGAAAAGGAAAAGGAAAAGGTACAGAAGGATATCGACTTCCTTAGCGGAAAGCTTAATAATCAGGGCTTTATTGCAAAGGCACCTGCACAGCTTATCGATGCTGAAAAGGCAAAGCTTGCAAAGGCAGAGGAGAAGATGGCTAAGATTAATCAGTCAATCGAGGCTTTCAGAAAGTAATTGATGTAATTATTGCGGACAGGTTGTTATTAACAGCCTGTCCCTTTAGTAATTATAAAAGAGACAAAAAATAGTATTCATGCGGCGCAGCCTTCCCTGAAAAGCAGCAAAGCGGACGCAGTAACGCTTTACGGACTATGTTGTTTTACTGCTCTCGGCTTGACCAACGTAATTATTGCTGTTTTTTGTCATAATTCTGAATGAAAGGAGAAACACTAATGATCAGGCACATTGTAATGTTCAAGCTGAAAGACGTAAACGGAAAGACAGAATATGAAAACGCAGTCGAGGCTAAAGAACGTTTTGAAAATGTTATCGCAAATGTTAAGGTAATGAAAAAGGGCGAACTGGTTATCAATTCAAAGGATGCAGACCAGACAAATTATACTATTTCACTTATCTGCGATTTTGACAGCATTGAAGACCTTAATGCATATCAGGTTCACCCTGCACACGTTGAGTTCGGAAAGTTCATCGGCACAGTTAAAGAGACAAGAGCATGTATCGATTTTGAGTTTTAATTATTTTATTTATGAGAGGGTTTTTATTATGGTAAATGTTAAAGGAAAATGGGCACTCATTACAGGTGCAAGCCGTGGTATCGGCTATCTTACAGCTGTCTTTATGGCAAAACAGGGCTGTAATCTCGTTCTTCACAGCAGAAACGCACAGCACAGCGAAAAGGTATTAAACGAGGTCAAGGCTTTCGGTGTTGAGGCTTACTGCGTTGAGGCTGAACTTTCAGATATGGAACAGGTTGAAAAAATGTGCTGTGAAATCGACGCTAAGGGCACTAAGCTCGATATCATTCTCAATAATGCAGGCTTACAGATTGCCTACAGAACAGAATATCTCAGCACTCCTGCATCAGACTACGATATCAGCTTTAAGGTAAATACAACTGCTCCTATGATGATTTGCTATCACTTTCTTCCTGGTATGGTTGAAAGAGGTTTCGGACGTATTGTCAATACAACAAGCGGCATTGACCTTGACGCTCAGCAGGCAGGATATTCAGCTGCAAAGGCTGCTCTTAACAAGGTTACAAGAGATTTAGGCTTAAAGTACGAGGGTACTGATATTACACTCAGCCTTGCTGACCCTGGCTGGTGCAGAACTGAACTCGGCGGACCTAATGCTCCTAATTCACCTGAGAGCGCACTTCCTGGCGTACTTGTAGGTGCATTTATTGACGATAAGCAGAACGGACGTATCTTCTCTGCACAGGAATTCAGCGGTATGTCACTTGAAGATGCCGTTGCTAAGGCAGAGTCTCAGAACGGAGTATATTAATTTCAATGAACTTTAAGGAATGTATGGATTATATAAGCTCCTACAGCAAATCAGGTGCAAGAGTAACCGACCTGTCACGTGCACAGGAGCTTATGGACAGCGTGGGAAATCCAGAAAAGCGTCTGAAATTCGTGCATATTGCAGGTACTAACGGCAAAGGCTCTACACTCGAATATATCGCAAATGCTTTGCAGTTTTCGGGATATAAAACAGGTAAATTCACTTCGCCGTTTGTTCTGCACTATACAGACAGAATAAGAATAAATGATAATGAGATTGACGAAAAATCATTATGTGAAATTGCTGAATTCGTAAAAAGCAAGGCGGCACAGAAGGAATATTCACAGTTTGAAATTACTATGGCAATTGCTATGCTGTGGTATGAAAGAGAAAAATGTGATGTTGTTGTCCTTGAAACAGGCATAGGCGGAATCCTTGACAGTACAAATGTAATTCCGCCGCCGCTCATTTCGGTTATAACATCAGTTTCGCTTGACCATACAGCAATTCTCGGAAATACACCCGAAGAAATAGCAATGCAGAAGGTCGGAATAATAAAAAAAGGCTCTGCGGCGGTTGTTTCAGAAGATAACAGTGAATCTGTGAAGAATATTGTCCGTGAAACTGCTGAAAAGGTGGGAGCAGAATTTGTTGAAAAGGCTGAATGTACACCTGCGGCTGACGGCGGTCTTTATTCTCCGCTTATATATAACGGAGTGAAAATTACTCCTAAAATGAGCGGACTTCATCAGTATTACAATGCCGTAACTTCGCTTACAGTCTGTCTGTATCTGCGCAGAAAGGGATTTGATATTTCAGATGAAAATATCCGCAAAGCAATAGAAACTACACAGATTAAGGCGAGAGCACATTATATAGACGGCAAGCCGCCTGTTATCGTTGACGGCGGACACAATCCGTCTGGAGTGGGAATGCTTTCACTTCTGCTTATGTATCTTTCAACAAGAAACAAAAAAATCTATGCTGTAATGGGAATGGTAGATTCAAAGGACTATGTTGAATGTGTAAGAACCATTGCAGGAAACTGCGATAAGCTTTTTGCAGTTGACGGTTTTGCGCCTAACTGCGTACCTAAGGAAGACATAGCAGAAACGGCTGATTTTCTTACAGCAACTGAAACAGGTTCACTTGCTGAATGTGTTGAAAAAGCAAAAGCACTTGCGCTTGAAAATGACGGTGTGGCTGTTGTATGCGGTTCACTTTATCTTGCGAGTGAGTACTATAATAATTTTGAATATTAATGAAATGCTCTGCTGTTTTACAATAGCGGAGCATTCTTTTCCACTTGACAACACTATAAAAATAGTATATAATCAACATAAAGACCGTTAATTAAGGTTGTTTTTTTATGGAGGTATTAAAAAGATGAAAAAAAGAATTACAGCAGTTGTCACAGCCGCTCTCAGTATGCTTACAATGACAACTCCGATGTTCTCACACGCTGAGAAAAATGAGGCTGATTTTGTCATTTTCGGTGATAATATTGCTGCAGGAGATATAAGAGGCGGAACTGTAGAGCATAATTTCGGTGAAATCCTTGCAGACTACTACGGCGGTACTGTTACAAATTACGCTGAAAGCAGTTTAAAGAGCAATGAACTTCTTGATAAGATTACAGGCTTGAATGATGAACAGAAAAATGCAGTAAAAGGTGCTGAATATGTTGTTATCAATGTAGGTGCAAACGATATCGCACGTTACAGCGCAGTAGATCTGCTTCAATTCTGTGCATCAAAAAAACTTCTTAATGAAGGCTACACAGCCGCAGATATTCCTGATGACCCGACTCTTGATGATTTGTTTACTCTTGTTGATGAGGATGCATTACAGACATTTGCATCTGAAAGTGTTACAAATTCATTCGCACTTCTCACAAGACTCAGAAGAATCAGCAGTAATCTTTGTGTTTCAAATGATACATATGAGGGTTATCTTAAAAATGTTGTAGTGGATAATATCAATAAATCCGTTGCTGAAATCAAAAAGATAAATCCTGATGCAGAAATCATCGTTCAGAATATTTATCAGCCTTTACAGCTGCCGTCAGATTATATTGAATACCATACAAGTGGTAATTCAAACTATATTACACTTCTGAATCAGATAAGAAGTATCCTTGAGGATATTATGAAAGCATTTGATGAAGAGGTTAATGCATCATCCGGTGAATACGGCTATAAGGTAGCTGATGTTTTCACAGAATTTACTTCACTTGATCCGTCTGTTATAAAAAATGGTGATAATCCGGGTAATGCATCATATTTCGTTGATATTATGGGTGAACGTCTTTCAGGCGGTGATATACAGCCTAATCAGAAGGGACATCTTGCTATTGCGGCTGAAATCATTGATACAATCGGAATTAAGCATACAGATCTCGGACTTTTCTCTGAGATTTACGAAAATCTTGAAGACAAGGCGGCTTATCCTGTGATTGCGCTCAAAACCTATGAAAGTGCCGCAGGTTCAGAAATGCTCGGTGACGTAAACTTTGACGGAATTATCGATGCTGTTGACGCATCTGCAATTCTTACAGAATACGCAGTTACATCAGTAAATTCTGATGCGGCAACATTCCACGCAAGACAGACTAAGTGTGCTATGGTATCAGATGATGATGTACTCGATGCTATTGATGCGTCACTCGTTCTTACATACTATGCATATACTTCAACTAACGGAAATGTTTCACTTGAAGAATTTATCAAGTCACAGAATTAATCTATTGTAAACTAAAACGGAGAGAACTCATAAAAGTGTTCTCTCCGTTTAGTCTGTTGAAAAGTCATAATAATATCATATAACAAAGCGGGCACCGAAACGCCGTCCGTAATTATCCGAACAAAATATAGTTTTTCGATACGCAGAACGGAGAGAACACAAAATGGTTCTCTCCGTTTATTTTTTATGATATTCAGTTATTACTGAGTTTTGCCATAGGGTCAATATATTTTCCGTTGTGAGTGATTTCAATATGCAGATGTGTCGGAACTGAACTTTCAATATCAGCGGTATTGCCGACTACACCGATAACATTTCCGCCGTTAACCCTGTCACCCTGTTTAACAGCAAGGTCTGAACCAAGTCCGCAGTATTTTGTGGAAAAGCCGTTGCCGTGGTCAAGAACTACAGTAACTCCCCACAGCGCATCATTTTTTACAGATGTGATATTTCCGTCTGCAACAGCGAAAACCTCAGTGCCTGTTTCTGCGGCAATATCAGTGCCGTTGTGTGTCTGCCATGAACCTGTTGTTTCATTTTTTACCAGTTCGGAACTGCTGAAAGGTGACAGCACATTGCTGATATCGGCAAGGGGAAGACTTAAATTTTCAAGCTTTTCTGCGGCTCCGATAACCTCCTCAGCTGTTTCGAGAATATCAGAAATATCGGGTTCGGCATTTGCCTGTAATTCCGTAACAGTCTGCGTAACCGCCTTTGTAACAACAGGCGGTGCGGTTGTTACAATCGGTTTAGCCTTGTATTCGGTAACAGTGTGCCTTGGTATGTCGGTAACCTTTTTGTCTACCATAGCGGTATTGACAGGATAGCTGTTTCGCCCCTCGTTGTATTCCTCGACAATTCTGTTGCCCTGGTCATAGGCGAAATAACAAGCAGAGCCAATCATCACAGCACTTATTCCGAGAGCCGCATAAAAGCTTTTAGAGCCTTTTCTTTTTTCATTTGATGGATTATTCTTCAAGTTTAACACCTCCGAGATTATTATTGACGGAGAATGCTGTATTATACCAAAAAAACGGAGAGAAACATTAAAATTTCTCTCCGTCAATTTTTTAATTTGCAGTAGTTACAGTATCAGCTTTAGCTGATGTTGATTTATAAGGATTTGCATAAGGGTTATCCTCATCAGCCTCAGTAATGATAATTGTCTCTGTTGTAAGTGATGTGGTTGTAGTTGTTGTGGTAGTTGTAGTTGCAGTTGTTACTGCTGTGGTAAGCTCAGGTCTTTCTTCAACAGGGAGCTTTGACTTTTTAGCCTTTTTGCCGTTAAGTCCGTAGCATTCCTGGTATGCAAGAATAATATCTCTTATCATATACTTTGAATACTCACCGCCTTCGATTACTCCTGCAAAAGCAATCTCAGGATTGTCAGCAGGGGCAAATCCGATGAAGAATGAATTCTGCTCTGTGAGATTTCGTCCTGTCTGCGGTGTACCTGTCTTTATTGCTACGTCAAAGCCTAAATCTGAAAGTGAATATGCTGATGGTACATTGTGTGATGCATCAATCATTCCGCCGATGATAAAGTCATAAATGCTCTTGTCATTAAGCGGTATTGTTTCAGCAACTATAGGCTGAGTTTTTGATATTTCGTTCTTTGTGCCGTATTCATAAAAGCTGTCTACGAGATAAGGCTTGTATCTTATTCCACGATTACCGATTGTACTTGCTACAGTTGCCATCTGTAAAGGAGTCATACCGCAGTCCTGGTTACCGATACCTGCCTGGATAACATAACCGATATACCATTCCTGTCCGTGCTCTGCAAATGTTTCCGGGTTACAGAGATAACCTTCGGCATCTCCTGTTTCAATGCCTGTGTGCTGTCCGAGACCATAGAGAGTTGCATATTTTGTTATCATGTCTATTCCCATCATCTTTGAAAGCTCATAGAAATAGCTGTTGCATGATACTTCAATAGCACGTCTTGTTGTAATACTTCCGTGATTTCCTGTACATGAATAATGTGTACCATGGAATTCGTATGACTGATTACAGAAAAGCGGTGTGCCCGAAAGAACAAAGCCTTCGTTAAGACCTGCTGTTGCAGTTATTGTCTTGAATGTTGAACCCGGTCTGTAAAGACCATATGAACAGCGGTTTACAAGCGGTGAATCCGGGAGTTCTGTGAAATAATCGTAATTTTCAGAATAGTCTTTGAGATTATAGGTAGGTGCAGTAGCCATACCCTTGACCGCACCTGTTTTTGCATCAAGAACACATATTGCTCCGCATCTTACGTTTCCGAGACTTGGATTTGTATTTATGCTTGGGAATGATGCTATAAAATCATCAAGTATACCCTGCAGCTTTAACTGATAATTTCCGTCAACTGTAAGCTTTACAGACTGTCCCGAAACTGTTTCGCTGAGAGTTTCCCTGTTTACAATCCATCCATCCTTTACGGTGATTTTTTCTTCACCGAAAGTACCACGGAGAATTTCTTCTTCAGCAAGTTCAATGCCGTTTTTTCCGAGAGTATCATTGTAGCTGTAGCCGAGATATTTGAGTTCATCGTATTCTTCAGCGTAAATAGGACCTACAGTGCCGATTTCATGCGGAAGAATATCACCACGCACAATAACTCTGTCGGATGCCTCAACAGCCTCAACACCACGGTATGTGTTGCTGAGTTCCTTCATTTTGATTATGGTTTTATTGTCAACATTCTTTGCGAGAACAAGGTCATTGCTGTATGAAAAATCCTTGTCAATCATCTGATATCGCATACCCGCAATGATACGCTTTTCTTCCTGTGTATAGCTGTCGGAAATTTCATTGTCTGAAATCAGCTTGTCTATACAGTTTTCGGCTGTTGCGTATACGTTCAGATTAAGGTCGGAGATAATCTCTGACGGGTCATCTGTTGTAAAAGCATAAGGCGCACGCTTTGAAATCGGAATTCTTTCCTCAAATTCGTAGCCGAGAGCCTTTAATTCCTTGTATATTCCGAGAAGTTCTCTGTTTCCCTTTGCCTTGTCTTCGGGAAAGAATGCCATCTGCAATACTATATCTGTATGAATATCATTTGTAACAAGGGGATTGCCGTTATAGTCGAGAATTTCGCCTCGTGTTGACTTTACTTCTCTTGCAAAGCTGAAATAATCGTCTTCATTCTGCACCTGCGGAGCGGTAATATCCTTGTCACCCATTACCTGTATCTTCATCAGTCTTAAAGCACTCAGTCCTGCAAGCATAACTACAACAATTATGACAAGCAGTGATTTAAGATTTTCTGCAAGACTTTTCAATCTGTTGCCTCCTCTCAGTGTCTGCCCGTCTGAACGGCTGTACTTACAGCCTCTTCAATGGTAACGTGATTTTTAGGCATAAGATAATGATTTATCAGTTCAAAAATGAAATAGATAACAACTGCTGATACGATTGTATATGCCCACACCTTCATTGATGTCTGTGCAAATATACGCTCAACGTATTCGTATTCCCACATTTCGTAGTAAAACTTGTAGTCAAGCCATAGAACAACGTAGGAGACAACGGCAGTTATTATCATATAGTTGACAAATTTGTTTCTGAGATAATATTCATAAAGCAGAGATATTACAACACTGAAAACTGTAAGTATAACAGCATTTGTGCCTATAACCTTATCTCCTGCAATATCAATGAGATAACCGCAGACAGCTCCTGTAAACGCAGAACTGAGCTGACCGTTTGCAAGTGCAACGGCAACTGCGGCAGGTACAAGCAGAACAGGTTTCAGCCATGTACCCGATGTCATAATCAGAAAGCAGATAAAAATTACAGCGTATGTGATTATCCATCTCAGAATATTTTTTATATAAAGAATACGCTTTTCACGGGGAGTTCTAATTTTCATCTTCTTCCTCCGCTCTCTTGCCTGTAAAATCAGTGATAACGTAAACTGATGAAAGTCTTGAAATATCAGCACACGGCTCAATAACAGCACAGTCTGAAATACCGTTTGAGTCAGGGCTTATGCTGAGAATTTTTCCGATGGAATAATCCTTAGGGAAAAGACCGCTTGTACCCGAAGTAATAACAAGGTCGCCCTTTTTGAATTTGTTATCCTTGTTTATGTGGAT
Source organism: Ruminococcus sp. (assembly GCA_024403965.1). GTDB lineage: Bacteria > Bacillota > Clostridia > Oscillospirales > Ruminococcaceae > Ruminococcus. Next base: position 5,365 of record JAKSQU010000017.1, on the reverse strand, counting down.
AAGGCGTGACTGTCCTTTTTCAGCAGACGGAATATCGCCTTCGACAATTCCCATATCCTTGTTTGACCTTGAATTTACAGCCGCAACTGAAAGGTCAGGTGAAAGAATTGTTCTTACAGTGGACATATGGTCAGAAACCTCAACAATTATGCCTACAAGTCCCTCAGCCGTAACAACGGGACAATCGGGCTTAACGCCTTCAGCAGAGCCTTTGTCTATGGTAAATGACATAAACGGGTCATTTGTCACATAGCCGATAACATCGCATTTTTCAGTATATTCAAAGTCTTCGTGCTCCTGTTTAATGCTTACAAGCTCACGGAGTTCTTCAACCTCAGCCTTGAGTGACTCATATTCGGTAAGCTGACGGTTAAGCTCTCCTATTTCTTCTTTAAGACGCTTGTTTTCCTCATAGTATTCATCTGAATTGAAAAACTTGTCAAGAGATTCCTCCATAACTATGCCTATTTTATTTGACGCAGTACGGAACGGCTTTGAAACTGTGTTGAACAATGAAACACCTGAAAGTGAATATCCGCCCTTTGTTACGGAGTAAATCAGTATTCCGACAATAAAGGCAAGGAAACAGAGAAGTACCTTGAACTTGGCACTTTTCAGAAAGTCATGCATCACAGACCTCCTTAATAGTACTTGACGTTGTCTGTGAGAGCGTCCTGATAATCGTTGATATTTTCGAGTATCTTGCCTGTGCCCTCTGCAACGCAGTCAAGGGGATATTCTGCAATGTATACAGGCATACCTGTTTCTCTGTTGATAAGCTTGTCAAGACCACGGAGAAGTGCGCCGCCGCCTGAAAGGGTAATGCCGTGGTCAATGATATCAGATGCAAGCTCAGGCGGTGTAGCCTCAAGAGTAGACTTGATAGCGTCAATTACTCTTGAAAGCGGTTCTACGAGAGCGTCTCTGATTTCAGCAGAGTTTACAATAATATTTTCAGGGAGACCGTTTAAAAGGTTTCTGCCCTTGATTTCGATAGTAGTTTCCTTATCACTCGGAAATGCAGAGCCTACTTCAAGCTTGATGTTTTCAGCAGTTCTTTCACCGATAAGGAGATTATATTTTTTCTTGATGTAGTTTATGATTGCAACATCGAATTCATCACCTGCACATCTGATTGAACGTGCGGAAACAATACCGCCGAGAGCGATAACAGCAACCTCACTTGTGCCGCCGCCGATATCAACAATCATACTACCCACAGGGTCATTTGTAGGGAGACCTGCACCGATAGCCGCAGCCATAGGTTCTTCGATAATGAGAACATTGTTTGCGCCTGCTTTTTTGCAAGACTCACGGACAGCACGTCTTTCAACGGCTGTAACGCCTGACGGAATACAGATAATAACATTTGCTTTTGTGAAAATAGTGCCCTTCAAAGCCTTTCTGATGAATTCCTGCAGCATTGTAGTGGCAATGTCAAAATCTGCGATAACACCGTTTTTAAGCGGTCTTACGGCAACAACAGAACCCGGAGTACGTCCGATAACTTCCTTTGCCTCTTTGCCGACGTAACGGCATTTGTCCGTTCTTGTGTTGACAGCAACAACAGACGGCTCTCTGATAATGATACCCTTGCCTCGCATATAGACGAGAGTATTAGCAGTTCCGAGATCTATACCAATATCTTTAGTAAACATTTCAATAAAGCTCCTTACAGATTAATCGCATATCTTGCCTGCGGTTTTATAGTAAACAAAGAATACAAAGATTACCATTAAAGCCTGAGCAACGCTCATGTAGAAAGCAAGTCCGATAGTTATAGAGAAAACATTTGTGATTGCCAGAGTGCCGGGATTAAATTCAAAACCTGCTTTAAGAGCAAGAAAGCTGAAAGAACCCGATGAGTGATTGCCGATTACGTCACCGATTACAAGTCCGCAGATAAGCAGAATTGCCATGTAAGTCTTTTTTTTCATTTTAATCTCCTTTCACCGCCGATGCGGTATTCATTTTGTTCTAATAATTTCCTTTTTTAAGGCAACACCGCACAAAGATTGTGCAAAAGATACGCAGTCAGATTTTTCGTCAGAGTGCATAAAAGCGACGCAGCAATACTTTGTGTATTGCAAGGAGTTTTTGTGTGCTATGACGGAAAATATGCAAGTAGATTTTGTACAAAAACGTAAGGTGTGCTTTGTGCGGTATTGCCTTTATATTTCAGCCACCTTTTGAGTGGTACTATACCTTTATAGTATGTATAAACGAGCGTGAGCGTGGACAGCACCGCACATTTTTTCTTTATCGTATACCGCTTGAACCGAAACCGCCTTTGCCTCTTTCAGTTTCTGTAAGCTCATCACTTTCTGCAATTTCGGGGAACAGTACTTCACTTATCACAAGCTGTGCTATTCTCATTCCGTGTTCAACTGTGAAAGGGACTTTGCCGTGATTAATCAGCGGAACAAACCATTCACCCCTGTAGTCGCTGTCAACCACTCCTACACAGTTTGCAAGTGATACACCGAATTTAGCTGAAAGTCCCGAACGTGGATATACAAGCAAAGCTACATTTTCACGGTCAGGTTCAGCTGTAAGTCCGAGCGGAATCATCTTTATTTCACCGACACCAAGCACAACAGGCTCGTCAAGACATGCATAAAGGTCAAGACCTGCACTTGTTCTTGTTGCTCTTGTCGGTATTATTGCATTTTCATTGAGTTTTTTGAATGTAAGTTTCATTCTTCCGCCGGGCTGTGAGAAGAATTCCTTAATGCCTTGCTTTTCAGACACCTTTGGTGATTTTTCGTTGGTCATTCCAAAAAACTCTTTTGTTTCTTCAAATATATTCATTATAGCATTTCCTTATTGAATTCCACGATAGTATAAACCACGTGTAATCTTTCCGTCAGGTTTCACGCATGAAAGCACGTTTTTTGTCTGCTGTGCATTTTCATCATTGAGAAAAACAAGACCGAATGTTATATTTTTAAGCTCATCAGTTCTGTCAAGCATATACAGAACATCAGGGTTGAGAATTTCCTTATAAAATCTTGAACAAACCACAGGGAGCTTTCTGCCTGTTCTGTCTGTGAGAGTTCGGGTGCAGTTTTTGCATCCGACTTCATTTTCAATCGGACAGTTTACAGTAAGCATAAGCGGTAAATTGCCGTATACAGCAAGACCGAGCGGCATAGCCGTACGCACCTTATCAAGCTGTTCAAGAGTTGTTTCCATAGAGAAAACACAGTCTTCAAGACCAAATTCAGCCATTTTTTCAGCAGAATATGAGTTGAAAACATTAAGAGTAAAACTGCCGTGCATTTTCATGCCGAGCTTTCTTCCAACTGCGATAAAATCGGGAGTATGACAGAAAATCCTGTTAATTCCGTATTCATCCTTCATTTCAGAGATACGTTTTATAACAGCATCTTCATACGGCATAAAACGGGGCGGTGAAAGAATTATTCTGTCACTGTATTCTCTGAAAAATGACGGAACATTTCCGCACAGCCATATTCTGCTGTCAGCAATGATGAATTCAGCCTTATCTATTGCGGTTTCAGCCTGTTCAGCAGTTCGGCAGTATACACGCAAAGGCAGTTTTTCACCGAATGTCTGCTTTGAATATTTCGGCAGTGACGGAGAATATTCAGTAATACTGTATTTCGGAGTATTTTTTTCTGTTATTTTTTCTGTCAGCTTTTCAGCAAGTTCACGTCTTAATTCGTTGAGTTTTCCCATAGGTATGAAAAGACCGTCATCAATATCAGCGGTAATGCTTTTCGCCCTGAAAACAGTATCGCCGAGCTTTGAAAGCTGTTTTTCAACAGCAGACAAATCAGTAGGTCTGTTCTGAGCCTTATCGGGAATATCACCGTAAACGGTCACATATGTATTGCCGCATTTTGCAGTTATTTCCACATTTTCATTTTCGGCAATAACAGCGTGAATGTCAATTTCATATGCAGTTCTTTCAAAGCGGTAAAGCTCGTGAATTTCGGGAATAAGTGAACGTGCCGCAACTACATCTTCTTTTTCACGGACACCGAACATATCCTTTTTATTGCCTGTGAAATAGCCGTTTGTGAAACCGCTCCTTGAAAAAACACCACGCAGAAACTGCATATCGGGAGTTTCACCGTTAAGAGCCTTGTTAAGTTCATTTACGGCAGACGCAACATATTCGGGACGTTTCATTCTTCCTTCAATTTTCAGAGAGTCCACTCCGATTGCTGAAAGTTCGTCTGTATTCGGGAGAAGTGAAAGGTCCTTCAGTGAAAGAGCCGAAAATTTTTTATTTTCGGCAGCAGAATAGGGGAGACGGCATGCCTGTCCGCAGCAGCCACGGTTTGCAGAGCGTGAACCCATAACCGCCGACATATAGCACTGTCCCGAAACTGACATACAAAGTGCGCCGTGAACAAAGATTTCAGTTTCAATATCTGCATCACAGATTTTTTTGATTGCTTTGCTGTCAAGTTCTCTTGCAGGGACAACTCTTTCCCATCCGAATTCCGAGAGCATTTCCGCACCGACAGCAGTATGTACGGACATCTGTGTGGATGCGTGAAGTACAGCATCGGGAACGGCTTTTTTTATAATTTCTGCACATCCGAAATCCTGTACAATATAAGCGTCAACACCGATTGACGAAGTATACTTTATATAATTGCAGAAATCCTGTGATTCACTGTCTGAAATGATTGTATTCACAGCGAGATACAGCTTTGCACCATATCTGTGGCAGAGAGCGGCAGCCTGTGCGAGTTCTTCATCTGAAAAATTCGATGCGCTGCTCCTTGCGGAGAAACGCTTTCCGCCGACATAAACGGCATCAGCACCCGTTCTCAGTGCGGCAGACAGGGTTTCCATGCTGCCTGCGGGAGCGAGTGTTTCGGGTTTTCTCATTGAATACTGTCCTTGAGCTGTTTCAGCTTGACAACGTTTTCAAGCTGAACGATTTTTGATTTGAGTACTTCAATTTCTTTCTGAGCGGCATCACGTTCAATACGGAGTCTGCCTGCTTCATCGACGTATTCCTTTGACTGATTTCTGATATTGTCAAGGCGCTGATTAGCCTGATTAACGTCATCAAGGAGACTCAATGCAACCATAATTGATGCAGTATACGGAGAGAAACCGCCGCCTGAGTTGGTGATATCGTTGATTCTTGCTTCAAGGGCTCTTGCGAGAGCATATACATAGTTTGGTGATTCACCTGTTTTTATCTTGTATTCCTTTCCGCAGATAATTACTTTAACTTCATTAAGCATTTAAATATCGTCCTTTCTTAGCTTACTAAACACCATCTTACATTATACAACATTTTTTTGAATAAGAAAAGGGGTTTTTGATGTTAAAAAAATAAAATAATATAAAATGATTATGCGGCGCAGTATGTTAA